>NZ_JBFAQM010000010.1:0-228227 GCF_040677315.1 Actinoplanes sp. NPDC049316
ACGATTTCCGCGGCGGTCCACCACGTCCAGGTCTCCGCATAGTCGGGCTCGTTCTGCACCGAGATGGCGTACAGGTCGACCCTCGGGCGGCCGGGGCCCGGCCGCCCGCCACCGCGCCCGGCGGATCTGATCGATTTCGAGAAGCGGCCCGGCGGCGGTCGTTCCTAGTCTTTGCTCGAGGTGGCCGGCAACGCGCCGGGCCGAGACCGTCGAGGAGTGACGTGAGCATGTCCGCGAACAACGAGCAGTCCGGGTCCGAGGGTTTCACCGCCGAGGAACGCGCAGCGATGAAGGCGCGCGCCGCGGAGCTGCGCGCCGAGGGCAAGAAGGGCGCCAAGAAGGCCGACGGCCTGCAGGAGGTCCTGGACCGGATCGCCCAGCTCGCCCCCGAGGACCGCGCGCTGGCCGAGCGCGTCCACGTCGCGGTCACCCAGGCGGCCCCCGAGCTGACCCCGAAGACCTGGTACGGGATGCCCGCCTACGCCAACGCCGCCGGCAAGATCGTGGTCTTCTTCCAGGACGCCGGCAAGTTCAAGTACCGGTACTCCACGCTCGGCTTCCAGGACCCGGCCAACCTCGACGACGGGGACATGTGGCCGGTGGCGTACGCCCTGCGGAGCTGGACCGACGAGGTGGAGAAGAAGGTCGTCGAGCTGGTCCGCGCGGCGGTCTCCTGAAGCCATGAGGGCGCTTCGTCACCTGGCCGGCCGGGTTTGGCTGTTCCGGCACGACCCGGACCCGGGCGTGCCACCGTGGTCCGCGACCGGTGCGCGCCGGTCGCGGACCAGGGGCCGTGTCGTCAATGAGCGCTGTGCGACCACGCCACGGCGGGCGCCGTCTGCTGCGCCGTGGCGGCGCCCGGCTGTCCCGGCAGGCCGTGGAACGCCGTGGTGAGCGCCTCGACACCGGAGAGAACCTGCGCCAGCTGCGCGGTGACGGCGGGGGCCTCGGGCGCGGTCTCGAGCGCCGGCTCGGCGACGTCGTCGCGGTTGAGGGCACGGAAGGCCAGGCCGGCCAGGGCACCCGCGGCGATCTGGCAGGCGAGGTAGACCGGGACGAGCGTCCAGTCGATCAGGCCGGCGGTGGCCACGCCGACGGCGACGGCCGGGTTGAACACCCCGCCGGAGACGCCGCCGACGGTCAGCGCGCCGGCCAGGACGGTGCCGCCGATGGCGAGACCGTAGAACGAGTTGCCGGCGGTGTTCTTGCTGGTGGCGACGTTGAGGACCACGTACGCCAGGGCGAAGGTGACGAGCAGTTCGGCGACGGCGGCCGCGGTCAGGGCCCTTCCTCCGGCGGTGAAGGCCTGCTCGGCGGGCTGACCGGCGAGCAGATGCCGGCCGACGACCGCGCCGGCGAGCGCGCCGACGGTCTGGGCGGCGCAGTAGGCGGGGACGTCGCGCCACGCGAACCGGTTCCGTACGGCGAGCGCGACGGTGACGGCGGGGTTGTAGTGCGCGCCGGAGACGTGCCCGCCGGCGAAGATCATGACGGTCAGCACGGCGGCGATGGCGACCGGCGCGGGGCCGACGTGCAGCAGCGCCGTCGTGGTGATGACGAGGACGAGGAAGAACGTGCCGATGGTCTCGACTGCGTACCGACGCATGGGTACTCCAGGGGTGTGGTGAGGGGAGGGGTCAGGCGGGGAGCAGCTCGAGCAGGGCGGTGGGGCGGAAGCCGGCGACGTGCTTGTCGCCGACGAACACGGTGGGCACCTGGCGGATGCCCTTGGCGGCGAGCTCGTTGAGCAGCGCGGGCTGGGCGGTGGTGTCACGTTCCTCGTACCGGACGCCCTTGGAGGACAGCAACGTCTTGTACTTGGCGCACAGGGGGCAGCCGGTGGCGCTGTAGAGGATGACGGGTTGGGAAGCCATGGGGTTCTCCTTGCGAGTGGGGGTGGTCAGGCGGCGGCGTCGAGGTCGCAGGCGGCGAAGGTGCGGCCCGGGCCCTGGAGGGCGGTGAGGACCCGCAGGATCTCGCGGGGGGAGCGGCCGACCTGGTCGGCGTGGTTCACCTCGTAGCGGACGACGCCGTCCGGGTCGACGATGACGATCGCGCGGCCGGCGATGCCCTCGGCCTCGTCCAGCACGCCGTACGCGCGTGAGGTGGCCCAGTTGCGGTCGCTGGCGAGCGGGAACCCGAGGTATCCGACCATCGCGTCCATCCAGGCGACGTGGACGTAGACACCGTCGGTGCTCACGCCGAGCAGCTCGGCGTTGTGCTCCGCGAACACCGGCACGGCCTCGTTGAAGGCGATCATCTCGGACGGGCAGACGAACGTGAAGTCCGCCGGGTAGAAGAACAGGATCAGCCACTTGCCCTGGTAGTCCTTGAGCCGCGCGCGCTCGTCGAGGGTGTCCAGGTTCTTGGTCGTGACCATGTCGAAGTCGGGGGCGGGCTTGCCGACGAGCATGAGGTCTCCTTGTCAGGTGGGACGGCGGGGTGTGGGTGGCGGTCAGCCGGCGGTGGCGGGGAGCGCCTGGGGCGGCAGGAACTGCCGGCCGAGCAGGTGACGTTCGGCATCGATGGCGGCCTGGCAGCCGGACGCGGCGGCGGTGATGGCCTGGCGGTACCGGGAGTCGGCGACGTCACCGGCGGCGAACACGCCGGGCACGTTGGTGGCGGTGGTCCCGGCTTCGGTGATGATGAACCCGTGCTCGTCGCAGTGCAGCCACTGCTGGAACAGCTGGCTGGCCGGTTCGTGGCCGATCGCGACGAACACCCCCTCGGCGTCCAGGTCGCGCCGGGAGTCGTCGTCGACCATACGGATGCGTACGCCGGTGACGTTGCCGGTCTCCACGCCCAGGATCTCCTCCACCACCGCCGAGGTGATCACCGTGACGTCGGAGGCGGCGAGCGCCGCGCGCATGACGCCGCTGGCGCGGAACTCGTTGCGCCGGTGCACGAGGGTGACCGTGCCGGCGATGTTCCGCAGGGCCAGCGCCTCGCCCACGGCGGCGTCACCGCCGCCCACGACGACGACGTCCTTGCCGGCGAACATGGGCCCGTCGCAGATGGCGCAGTACGCCACGCCGCGGCCTTCGAGCGCGGCTTCCGACGGCAGCCCGAGCTTGCGGGCCGCCGCGCCGGTGGCGACGATGACGGCATCGGCGGTGCGTTCGCCGTCGAGCCCCACCACCCGGAAGGGGGCGGCGCCGAAGTCGACCTCGAAGACGTCGCCGAACTCCAAGGTGGCGCCGGCGGCCTCGGCCTGCTCCCGGATCTTGGCGCCCAGGTCGACGCCGGCGATCCCGTGCAGCCCGGGGTAGTTGTCCACCTTCTCCGAGCGGGAGATCTGGCCACCGGTGTCGAAGCCCTCGAAGCACACGGGCGACAGGCCGGCGCGGGCGGCGTACAGCGCGGCGGTGTAGCCCGCGGGGCCTCCTCCGATGACGATGACCTTCGCGTGTGCCGTCATGCGATTCGTCCTTCTGTCCGGGCGGGTTTGATCGTGGCGTTCACCAGGTCCAGGTAGGAGCTCATGTGCTCCTCGGCGCCGGCCAGGCGGTGCCGGGCGTCGCGGAGGACCTCCTCCACGGCGGTGAACGAGGTGCGGGCGGACTCGACGGCGTCGCCGGCCGCGTTGGTGACCTCGGTGGTCGCCTCGGTGAGCTCGCGCATCTCGGCGACGATGTGGTCGATGCTCTCGGTCGCGCCGGCCGCGTCCTGGGCCAGCTTGCGCACCTCGTGGGCGACGACGGCGAACCCGCGCCCCAGTTCGCCCGCGCGGGCGGCCTCGATGGTCGCGTTCAGGGCCAGCAGATTCGTCTGCTTGGCGATGGTGCGGATGACGTTCACCGTGCCGGAGATGCGATCGGCGAGGTCGACCAGCTGGTCGATCTGGCCGAAGATCTGGAAGGTCATGCCCCGGGTCGTGTCGAGCCCGCTGCCGGCCTCGCCGGTGCCGTGCGACAGCCGTTCGAGTTCGTCGCGCACCGAGACCAGGGCGGTCCGCAGCTCGCTCGGTGGCAGCAGGTCCGGCAGCGGCGGCGCGGGTGTCACGGGCTGTGCCGGTGCCGCCGTCATCTCCGGCGGGGAGTCCCGCGGTGGCTCGTAAGAAACCGCGGCGATCTCGGCGGGTGCGGCCGCCGGGTCGGCCGGGTCCGGCGCGTCGGGCGCGTCGGGCGCCGTGGGACGCGGAAGCAGCACGGCACCGGCGATCAGCGCCGCCGCGGCGGTCGCCACGCCGACCACCGCGAACCCCGCGGCGGCCAGGACGACTGCAACGGCCGCGGCGGCCGGCAAAGCCGCCCGGAGCGCGCCACCGCCGGTCGTACGCCGCGGCATCATCGTGTCGGAAGTCACGATGAGTTTTTCGGCACTACCCCAGGGTGCTTGAGCACTTCTTGAACCGCCGCGCCGATGCATTCTGCTGGGCGCCGCGCCGCCTTCAGACCGTACGCAGGTCCAGGGTGTGCCAGACCAGCGAGTCCTGGTCGCCCGTCGCCCACCACAGGATCCCGTGGCGGGCGAACGCTCCCGCAGCCGCCACGCTGACCACCACCGTCCGGTCCGCCCGCAGGTCGTTGACGAGCAGGATCTCCGTACCCGTCAGGTCCGAGGCCGGCGTGGCCTCCGACAGGATCTCGAACCGGTCCAGGATCGCCACGTCGGTGACGGCCGCGCTCGCCGTGCTGCCGGCGATGCGGCGGCGGGAGGTGCCGTCCGGGTGCATGGCGTCGATGCGGGCCAGGCCGCCCGTGGTCAGCACCAGAACGCGGCACCAGGACGGGCCGCAGGTGGGCAGTTCGGTGCCCGTGGTCTCGATGCGCTGCTCACGGTTGCCGGTCAGCGACCGGAGAACCGTCGTGCCGGTCTGGTCGCCGGGTCCGTCGGTCAGCCACGGCCAGGCCGACAACGCCCAGGTGCCGTGCTCCCGGCGTACCGTCACGGGGCCGCCGGTCAGGGCGACCGATCGGACCTGCGTGACTTGCGGATCCTCGCCCGCGGCCACCCACCAGGCGCGGCCGTCGGCGACGACCAGGTCCCACTGCGAGCCGTAGAAGACCGGGTCGCCGGTGTCGCGGGTGAGGCGCCGGACGCCGTCGCCGCTGGTCTTGGCCGTCCACACCTCGGCCGGCGCGCCCTGCACCGACTCCGTCCACACGAGATCGTCCCCGGAGACCGCCATCGTGCCGAACTCGGGCCGCGATTCCAGCGGGCGGCGGCGCAGCTCCCGGATCGAGCCGTCCGCGGCACGCAGCACGAGACGTTCGTGGGCGCCGTCCGGGGCGGCGGCCGTGCCCACGCTCGCGTGGGCGTCGAGGAACGCCAGCGGGTGGTAGATCGGCCCGTCCGGAACGTTGCCGGGGAACTGGGCACGCTGCGCGTCCGGCCAGGCCGTGGCGAGGCCCACCCGGCCCGGGGGCGCGGGCTTGTCGTCGTTCATCGGGTACGCGAGGAGCGCGCCGCCCGCCACCAGGGCGACGAGCAGTCCCGCGCCGCCGAGCCCGCGGAGCCGTCCGCCGCCGGTCACTCGTACTGCTGCTTCGGCGGGGTGACCTCCTGCCAGCCGGTCACCTGCAGGTACGGCACGTCCGCGCCGTTCACCGCGTCCTTGGCGACCCGGTCCGAGTACGTCCCGACGACCTGCACCCACGTGTCCGGGGCGACGGCGGACGGCCCGGCGCCGGTCAGGCCGACCTTGATCGGGCGGCCGTCGGCGGCGCAGCAGGACAGCACCATGCGCGCCAGCATCGGCTCACCGCCGGGCCCCGGCGTCACGAAGCCGGTGAGGCGCAGGGTGCGGCCGGTGAGGCTGCGTCCCTGGTCGAACACGGCCCGGGACGCGTAGTCGAGCAGGCTCACGTCGACCGGGTCGCCGGCGGGCAGCGGGGGATAGTCGGACGCGGAGTTCTGCGCGGTCAGGACGCTGCCGGCCTGGCCCGCCGCGTACGAGCCGAGCGCCGGTGGGGCCACGAGCAGCAGACCGAGCACCGGCAGGATGAGCAGCCACCCGATCCGCGGCTCGTGGTGGTGCTCGTGCCCGTGTGGGGTGACCCGGCGGGGGCGCAGCTCGTACCAGAGGGTCATGACCGCCGCCGCGACCAGCAGCGCGCCGGCGCCGATGAGGAAGGGCTGCAGGCCCTCCTTCACGTAGCGCAGGTAGAGGTCGCCGAAGCCGGTCTTGAGGACCGCCCCGCCGAGCAGCAGCATGACGACGGCCTGGGCCTGCCGGTTCACAGCAGCACCGCCCCGACGCCGG
This sequence comes from Actinoplanes sp. NPDC049316, assembly GCF_040677315.1. Classification (NCBI taxonomy): domain Bacteria; kingdom Bacillati; phylum Actinomycetota; class Actinomycetes; order Micromonosporales; family Micromonosporaceae; genus Actinoplanes; species Actinoplanes sp. NPDC049316. Next base: position 6,206 of record NZ_JBFAQM010000010.1, read on the forward strand.
TGCCGGCCACGATCGCCGCGACCAGCGTGGCCGGGGCGAACCGGACCGCGAAGCGGCGGCCGAACACGCCGGTCTGCATGCTGATCAGTTTGAGATCCACCATCGGGCCGACCACGAGGAACACCAGCCGGGACGTGAGCGAGAACTGCGACAGCGAGGCCGCGACGAAAGCGTCCGCCTCGCTGCAGATGGACAGGAGCACGGCGAGAATCGCCAGCGCCAGCACCGACAGAGCGGCGTTGCCCGCGAGACTGTTCAGCCAGCGTTCGGGAACGACCACGTTGATCGTCGCGGCGGCCGCGGCGCCGACCACGAGGAAGCCGCCGGCGTGCATGAGGTCGTGCCGGACGGCGGCCCAGAACGCGTTGCCGCGGCTCATCCCGTCGAGGTCCGGCCGGTGCGGCAGCTTGATCCACTCGGTGCGGCCCAGCCGCAGCCAGAGCCAGCCCATCGCGACCGCCACCACCAGGCTGGCCACGCCGCGCGCCACCGCCATCATCGGCTGCCCGGGGAACGCCACCACCGTCGCGGTCAGCACGATCGGGTTGATCGCCGGCGCGGCCAGCAGGAACGCCAGGGCGGCCGCCGGCGTCACGCCCCGGCGGATCAGCGAGCCCGCGATGGGTACGCTGCCGCACTCGCAGCCGGGCAGCACCACACCGGCCAGCCCGGCGGCCGGCACGGCCAGCGCGGGGTGCCGCGGCAAAGCCCGCGCCCAGAACGAGCGGGGCACGAACACGGCGATGACCGCGGACAGCACCACCCCGAACACGAGGAACGGGACCGCTTGCACGAGCACCGAGACGAAGACCGTGGTCCAGGTCTGCAGCCGGGCGCCGGAGATGAGCGACGCGAGCGGGTTGCGGAAGACGACGAGCAGCACCAGCAGGACGGCCAGCACCTCGACGGAGCCGAAGCGGCGGCCGTTCTCCGGGGGGTGTTCCGTGCCGGCCGGGGGCGACGACTTGATCTCGTCGGTTGCTCGCACTGGGACACTCCGGGCACGGTCGGGGGCGGGGCGGGCCCCACCCTACCGCCTCGACTGTCCTATGCTGAGCTGCGAATATGCGCGTATATCCGGGGCTTCGCGGGGACGATGCGGTTCCGGCCGCCGTCCTTCGCCTCGTACAGGGCGGCGTCGGCGCGCTCGATGAGCTGGTCGGACGTCTCGATCCCGTCCCAGGCCGCGACGCCGGCCGAGAACGTCTGCCCGAGCGGCGTGGCGGCCAGGGCCCGCTGGAGCACCGCCACCGCCGCGGTCGCGTCCGCGCCGGGCAGCAGGACGGTGAACTCCTCGCCACCGAAACGCGCGATCGTGTCCACCTGGCGCAGCGCGCCGTGCCAGGCAGCGCTGGCCTCCTTGAGCAACCGGTCGCCGGCCGGGTGGCCGTAGCTGTCGTTGAACTGCTTGAACCGGTCGAGGTCGAGGACGGCGACACACACGGGCTTGCCGTCACGCCGGGAGTGCTCCAGCGCGCGCGGCAGCTCGTCGTTCCAGGCGCGCCGGTTGGGCAGGCCGGTCAGCTCGTCGGTGCGCGACAGTTCCCGTACCTGGCGGGACTGCTGCTCGACCTGCCGTACGAGCTGGGCCATCCGGGTGACGACCAGCAGGAACAGGGCCGTGGAGCCGACGACGATCGCCGGGCCGTCCTTGACCTGACCCGCGGCGAGCTGACCGGCCAGGATGGCCGGTGCGATCAGCGTCGCGCCGGTGAGCGAGAGCAGCTGCATCCGGCTCAGCCGCGGCGGCCGCGGAGCCGCCGGGCGGCCCATGTCCCGGGTGTCGGAGTGCAGCGCCGCGATGCCGACCAGGGCGAACGCGGTCAGGAACATCATGTCGATGCAGCGGCGGAACCACTGGACCTCCTCCAGCGCCCACCCGACGTCGCCCAGATTGCCCAGCACCACCCAGGTGGTGTCGCCGGCGAGGAACCCGCCGAGCGCACCCGCGATCCACCAGAAGGACGCGCTCCGGACGCCGCCGGAGCGCAGCAGCCGGGTCAGCATCGCCAGCAGCAGCAGATCCCCGACCGGGTACGCGACCTGCACGCTGCGGCCGAACAGCGAGAGGCCCGCCTCGGTCGCCGCGGGCTCGATGACGTACACCCAGGCGAGCAGGCCCAGGCCGGTCGTGATCGTGGTGACGTCGACCATCGCGGTCCAGTTGCGCCCCGGCTCGCGGCGGCGGATCAGCAGCGCCAGCCCGGCCGCGCACGCGGGGTAGAGCAGGAGGAAGAACGGGTCGGCCGGCGTCGGCAGGTCGTCCCAGCCGAGGACGTTCTCGGCGTACATCGCGACGGCGATGCCGGTGGAGTTGGCGAAGATGCCGGCCCCGAAGCACCACCAGGGCAGCCGGTCGCGGCGGGGCAGCCGCCGGGACCCGGCGACGACGGCAGCGGTGCCCGCCCAGCCGACGCCCACCTGCCAGCAGGTCACCCACACGGCGTCGTCGGGGATCAGCTGATACCCGGCGATGACCACGGCCATCGCGATGGCGAAGGCCTTCCAGCTGCGTCCGTGCATGGGTCCTCGTCTGTTCGAAGATGGCCGACCGTTCCAGGCAACCACCCGCCCGTTGCGGGGCGGGTGCGGCGGCGGTGCGGATCCGGAGCGGCGTACTACAGGACCGGCGCGCTGACCTCGGCTGGATCCTGGTCACCGCCCTCGACGACACCGGGCGGCTGGTGCTGGCGTTCGTGCTCGGCGGCGGCCAAGTACGACCTGGACCGGCACTGGCGCAACGCCCGTACCCACAGCGTGCACGACTCGCTCGACTGGAAATACCACCACCTGGGCGCGTACGCCCTCGCCGACGTGCTGCCGCCGAACCACGGGCAGCTCTGAAAAATGTCGGTGGTCCGGTCTAGCGTCGGGCCATGAGCACACTGGAGAACCGGCCCGCCACCGCACTGCTGGTGGTGGACGTGCAGAACGCCGTGGTCGAGGGCGCGTGGGAGCGCGACGCCGTGGTGGCCACCATCGTGGGCCTCGTGGAGAAGGCCCGCGCCGCAGACATCCCGGTCGTCTGGGTCCAGCACAACAGCGACAACCTGGTCCGCGGCAGCGACGGCTGGCACATCGTCCCGGAGCTGAAGCCCGCGCCGGGCGAGCCGCTGGTCCAGAAGCGCTACGCCGACGCCTTCGAGGAGACCACCCTCGAACAGACCCTGGCGGACCTCGGCGCCGGCCGGCTGTACCTGTCCGGAGCCCAGACCGACGAGTGCATCCGCTCCACCCTGCACGGCGCGATCGTCCGCGGCTACGACGCGATCCTGGTCAGCGACGCCCACACCACGGAGGACCAGTCGCCGTGGGGCGCGCCGCCGCCGGACAAGGTGGTCGCGCACACCAACCTGTACTGGGCCAACCACAGCGCACCGGGCCGGACGGCCGGAACGGTCGAGGCCGGGAACGCCGACTTCAGCTGAGGCGGAGGTGCGCGGGACCGTTCGGAAGCCGGCATCGCGGCCGACGTGGGCTGCGGAAAAGCGGATGACCCGGCCCGGCAGGTCGGTTAGCGTCGCGCGGTGCAGCCACTCGACGAGCGAACCATCCGCGCCGCCTTCACCGACCGCGTCCTCGCCGGCTGACCCGCGACCGCGCGCCGCCGTTCAGGGTCGCTGGGCGACGGCCACCCGGCCGTGCTGCAGGGTGCGCCGGTGGCGGGCCGGCGTGCCGAGCTCCTCGGCGATCTCCAGCAGGCTCCGGTCCGTACCGACGTGGAATCCCGTGCGCTCGAGCACTTCGGCCATCGCCGCCGGTGTCCAGGTGGAACGCCACGGCTCCGTCGCCCACACGCTGCGCCGCCCGGCCGAGGCCGTGAGCGCGCGCGACAACAGCCGGCCCACGGCAGCCGACCTCAGGGGTGTCTGGTAGTTCACGACGAGGCGGCTGCCCGCCGCCGAGCATGTCGCGACCTCGGCGACGGTCGCCGCGACCTGCTCCGCTGTCAGGTACGGCACGACGCCCTCCCAGATCCACGTCGTCGGCCGGTCCGTACGGTGCCCGGCCGCCGTCAGCGCCGCGCGCAGCGGGTCGTGGCCCAGTGTGACCGGCACGTACGTCGGCGCCCGGCCGGGCAGGTCCGCCGCGCGTGCCCGTTTGTCCTGCTGGGAGGCCGGGTGGTCGACCTCGAACACGGTGAGCCCCGGCATCCGCCAGGCCCGGCCGTCGAGCCCGGCGCCGAGGATCACCACCTGGGCGTGCGCGGCTTCGCGTACGGCGTCGTCGATCGCCACCGTGCGCGGGACGATCATCTCGGCGTGGGCGCGTACGGATTCGAAGTCGAGCCGGTGCGGCCACGACCGGGGCGGGTCGTCGTCGCGTACCCACTCGACGGCTTGCCGTTCGGCGGGGCGCAGCAGCGCCATGGCCGCCGGGTCGGCGAAGCGGCCCGGCGCGATCCGGCCGTCCGCCGCGGCCCGGCCCTGGCACACGCCGACCGCCGTCCGGCTGGCCTGCGGAATCGTCGTCATGGCGTCCCCCCGCTCGTCCGTCGCCGAAACCGACGGTAATGCGCTGCGCGGGGACACACCTCTGACATCTGTCACCCATGGACTGCGCCGTATGGCGTTCCCCCTGCCCGCGGTCCGCGAGGACGGCACGCGCCGGCGTACGGCGATCTGCTCACGGTCAGGCGGCGGTAGCGGACATGAACCGTACGTCGGTGCGCACCGTGAAGCCGAGCCGCCGATACAGCCGGATGGCCCCGGCGTTGTCCGCGGCCGCGTGCAGGAACGGCACCTCACCCCGCTGCCGGATGCCCGCCCCGATGTGCGCCACGAGCCGGGCGGCCAGCCCCGCGCCGCGGTACGCCGGATCCGTGCAGACCGCGCTGATCTCCGTGTGCCCCGGCAGCCGCATCCGCTCGCCGGCCATCGCCACGAGCGCGCCGTCGCGGCGGATGCCGGCGTACGTCCCCAGCTCGACGGTCCGTTTGCGGAACGGGCCCGGGCGGGTGCGCGCCACCAGGTCGAGCATCTCGGGCAGGTCCGCGCCGGTCAGCACGACCACCTCGGGATCCCCGCCACCCGCGCCGGCGCCCGTGCCGACGAGCTGGACGCCGGGCAGGCTACGGTCGGACGTCCAGCCCGGCGGCGTGGCCAGGCCCGGGCCGGCGAGCAGCGCCCGGTTCCCCACGCCGACGAGGCTGCGCAGGTCGTCCCAGGCACCCGGGTCGGCCGGGTCGTCGACCGCCGCGAACGGGCTGATCTCCGGGTCGTAGCGGGCGCTGCGGCCGTACCGTTCGGCGTGGCCGGCGTGCGGGCCGCTCAGCGCGGCCCACACCGGGTTGTCGAGAAGGTCCACGCGCCGATTATCCGGCGACGGTCACGCCCACCGGCCCCGGCACCTGGCCGTCCGCGGCCGCGAGCGCCGGTTCCTGACCGTCCGCGTCCGCCGGCATCCCGCAGGCCGCGGCCGCGAGGGCCGGCACCTCGGCCGGCCAGACCGGCTTGGCGAACAGGTAACCCTGGCCGTAGGGGCAGCCCATCGCGGCGAGCATGGCGCGCTGGGCCGGGTCCTCGATGCCCTCGGCGACCACCGTGAGGTCGAGGTGACGGGCCAGCGTGACGATCGCGTCGACCAGCGCGCGCTGGCGGCCGCTGGCGAGGATGTCGTCGATGAAGGATTTGTCGATCTTCAGGACGTCGACGGGGATCTGCCGCAGATAGCTCAGCGACGAGTATCCGGTGCCGAAGTCGTCGATCGCGATCCGGACGCCCAGCTCGCGCAGCGTCGCCAGGTCCGCACAGACCTGGTCGGCGTCGCGCAGCACGAGGCTCTCGGTGATCTCCAGCAGCAGCCAGGCGGGTTCCGCGCCGGTGTCGGCCAGGGCCTCGCGGACCCGGTCGACGAAGCCGGGCTGGCGGAACTGCCGCGCGGAGACGTTGACGCTGACGTAGCGCGGCGACGAATCCGGTGCCGCGGACCGCCACTCGGCGATCTGGCGCAGGGACTCGCGCAGCACCCATTCGCCGAGTCCGACGATCGCGCCGCTCTCCTCGGCGAGATCGATGAAATGGTACGGGCTCAGCAGCCCCCGCTCCGGATGTTGCCAGCGCACCAGCGACTCGACGCCGACGACGTCCCGGGTGTGCACGTCCACGATGGGCTGGTACTGCAGCACGAACTGGCGGGCGTCGATCGCCTCGAGCAGCGACGTCCGCAGCGCGAGCCGCTCCAGCATGGCGGTGTGCAGGTCGCTGCGGTAGCGCTGCCAGGTGCCCTTCCCGGCGCCCTTGGCGAGGTAGAGCGCGAGGTCGGCGTGGCGCAGCAGCTCGGTGGGGCTGCCCGCGTCGGCGCTGGTGGCGACACCGACGCTGGCCGCGCCGCCGACCACGTGGGTCCCGCCGAGGCCGTCGCTGATCTCGAACGGTTCGGCCAGCACGGCGACGATGCGCTCGGCGGTCTGCTCGGCCGCGGTGGCGTCGCCCGACCGGTCGACGAGGACGGCGAACTCGTCGCCGCCCATCCGGGCCGCCGTGTCGCCGGCGCCGGTGGCCCGGGCGATGCGCTGCCCGGCCGCGACCAGCAGCTGGTCCCCGACGGCGTGCCCGAGCGAGTCGTTGACCTCCTTGAAGTCGTCGAGGTCGACGAAGAGCACGCCGAGCTCGAGGCCGTCGCGGCAGGACCGGGTGAACGCCTCGTCCAGCCGGTTGCGGAACAGCGCCCGGTTGGCCAGGCCGGTCAGGGCGTCGTGGTACGCCTGGTGCGCCAGGTCGTTCTCCAGCCGGCGCCGCTCGGTCACGTCGCGCACGGTCAGCACGATGCCGCGTACGGTCGGATCGTCGCGCAGGTCACGGCCGGTGCACTCGACCTGCAGCAGCCGCCGGTCGGCGCACACGGCGGTGAGGTCGACGCCGTCGCCGAGGCCCTGGCGGGCGCGGCCGAGCACGTCGGCGAGGCGGTCGTGGTGCGTGTCGGCCACGAGCCGGGTCAGCGGGGCGCCGGTGAGGTCGGGCCAGCCGAAGAGGGCGGCCGCGGAGGGGCTGGCGTACCGGATGCGCTCGTCGTCGCCGACGATGAGGATGACGTCGGCCGCGCTCTGGATGAGGGTCCGGAAGTACGCCTCGCCGTCGCGGCGGCTGATCTCGGTGGCCAGCGCGATGCGTTCCACGACCATCGCGACCTGGCCGAACAGGGCCTGCACGGCCGGGCGTACGGCGCGCAGCGTGGCGAGCGGCGCCTCGAGCCGCACGGCGCGGCGCTGCGGCGGGTTGCCGGGCAGCACCATCGCGGTGTGCAGGGCGTACGGCGAATCGCTGCCGGGCGCGATGGTGACGCCCAGCTCGACCGTGGTGGCGTCCGGCAGCGGCTCGGGGTCGCCCGTGCTCAGCGCGTACGGTTGCTCCGCCGGCATGATCATGGCGATGGCGTCGCGGACGGCGGCGAGGACGTCGTCCGGGGTGGCCGCCGCGGCCAGCGCCGAGGTGGCCCGGCGCAGGGCGCGCTCGCGCTGGTGTGCCTGGCGCTGCTCGGTGATCAGCCCGCCGACCCGGGCCATGACCAGCACGATCATCAGCGCGGAGCCGGCGGCGATGACCGGCGCGTCGGCGACGCCGCCCTGTAGGTCCTGGGCGAGCAGCACGGCGGGGGCGATGAGGGCGGCCCCGGTGAGCAGCGCGAGCCGCCGCCCACCGGCGGGGGCCGGCGCGGTCGCCGGCGTGGCGTCGTCGGTGAGCCGGATCATGGACGGGTGCAGCGCGGCCCAGCCGGCGGCGGCGTAGAAGACGATCCAGCCGAGGTCGACCGGGCCGCCGACGGCCCAGGTGCTGTCGAGGCGGGCCAGGCCGTAGACGACGTCGGAGACGAGGACGCCGACGACGCTCACCGACAGCAGGCCGGAGGCGGCGGGCTTGCGCCCGGGGGCGGTGAGCAGCCGCAGGAGGATGGCGAGGGCGAGTACGTCGCCCAGCGGGTACGCGGCCGACACCGCCTTCTCCGCGAAGGTGAGCTCGGTGGCCCGGGTGTACGGGCCGATCAGGTACACCCAGGAGAGCAGCCCGAGGCTGACCGTGGGCACGAGCGCGTCGAGCAGCGCGGCGCGGTTCGCCTCGCCGGAGCGGGCCCGGATGAAGATCGCCAGCCCGCCCGCGAGCAGCGGGTAGACCAGCAGGTAGAGCACGTCGGAGGGGCCGGGGAAGGGTGTCGGCAGGCCGAGCGCCGTCTGCGCGTAGCCGATGGCGTCACCGGTGACGAAGAAGGCCAGCGCGGCGGCGATGAGGTACCACGGCAGCCGTTGGGCGGGCGCGTGGGCGCGGACGCCGAGCACCACGGCGGCCGCGCCGGACAGCCCGATGGCCGTCCACGAGAAGAGTTGTGAGCCGGGCCACGCGTAGTAGACCGCGGTGAGCGCGGCCATCCACGCGGCGAAGCCGGCGCGGGCGTAGGGCGTGGTCATGCGGGTTCCGTCCGGCCGGGGGTGCTGACCCTTGCGAGTTCGGCATCCGGGCGGCGGTCCTGAACTCCGGTGGTGGACGGCAACCGGTTTACGCCCAGGCTTCCACCTGCGTGGTCACCGTACGGTCGGTGTCGGCGGCCTCCCCGACGGCGAGCGCGACCAGGTGGTCCTGGGCGCCGTCGGCCAGCGGGTACGGCGCCGGCGCGTCGCCGCGGACCCACGCGGCGGTCGCGTCCAGCAGCGTGCCGATCGCGATCTCCTCGTCCATCCACCGCCGCCCCGGGTACGGGTTGCGATAGAGCACCTCGCCGCCGAGCGTGATCGTGTCCGTGTCGAAGCCGTCGAGGTCCAGGTCGTACCCGGTCTGCCGGCGCACCAGCGGCGACCGGACGATCGTGCGCGGCGCGGTGAGCCGGACCACCTCGTCGTCGCGCAGCTCGCCGTGGCTGCCGCGCACGAGCAGCCGGCGGAAGCGCAGCTGGTTGTGCCACTGGTTGTCGGTGAAGTCGTAGAGGCCGGACAGCCCGTCGCCGAAGTCGATCGTGGCGATGACGGTGGTGGCCGGTTTCGGGTCGGCGTCCTCGGTCCAGCCGTCGCGGGTGAGCGGGTCGACCAGGGGAGCGGTGGTGCGGGTGGCGCGTACGGTCGCCGGCCCGCGCCCCACGCCGAGGATGCCCCGCATGAGCGAGACCGCGTGGTACATGTGCGTCGAGGAGACCTGCACCTGGGTCGGCGTGCCGATGAGGCCGCGGCGCACCGCCTCGGCCCGCGCGGCGTGCGAGGGCACCAGCAGGTACTGCTCGGCGACCTGGACGAGCCCGGACCCGCCGACCTCGGCCCAGAGCCGGCGCAGCCCGTCGGCGTCGGGGGCCGGCGGCGTCTCGGCGAGCACCGGCAGGCCGCGCTCGACGGCCTCGGTGATGACGCCCGGGTTGGCGTCCCAGGACACGGCGGTCACGACGAAGTCGGGCCGGGCCTGCTCGACGCACTCGGCGAGCGAACCGTACGCGGGCACGGGCAGCGACCGCGGGCTGCGGACCACCGTGCCGACGCAGTCGACACCGTCGAGCCCGCCCGCGATGCGCCAGAACATCTCCGCGCGCCACCCGGCGCCGACCGTTGCGAAGGAGGTCACGGGCGCACCCTACCGGGTGGGTACGGGCCCGGTGGAGTCCCGCACGACCAGCTCGGTGGCCAGCTCGACGTGCAGCGCCTGCACGCGGTGCCGCTCGAGGACGCGGACGAGCAGGGAGACCGCCATCCGGCCGAGCTCGGCGAGCGGCTGGCGCACGGTGGTCAGCTGCGGGCTCGTGGCGCGGCTCAGGTCCAGGTCGTCGTACCCGGCGATGGACAGGTCGTGCGGGACGCGCAACCCGCGTTCGGCGGCCGCCTGCAGGGCGCCGATCGCGGCCTTGTCGTTGAAGCCGATGATCGCGGTCGGCGGCTCGCTCAGGTCGAGCAGCTCGCCGGCCGCGCGGTGCCCCCACGCGACAGTCGGCTCCACATGCCGGACCAGCCCGGGCGCGGCCAGCACACCGGCGTCCGCGAGCGCCGCCGCATGCCCGGCGAGCCGCGCGTCGCTGGCCAGCCACTCGTCCGGGCCGGCGATCACGCCGATGCGGCGGTGGCCGAGCCCGGTCAGGTGGGCGGTGAGGCTGCGCGACCCCGCGGCGTGCGCGGCGGAGACCGCCAGGGTGTCGCGGGGCGGCGGCACCCGCGGGTCCACCACGACGAACGGGAACTGCCGCGCCCGCAGGGCGGCCAGCTCCTCGGCCGGCTCCGGGGGCAGGATCAGCACGGCCCCGGCGACGCCGGGCCGGTTCGGCAGCCGGGTCAGCACGTGCGTCTGCTGCGCGGCCTCCCCGGCGTTGAGCACGACCGTACGCCCGTGCAGCTCGAGGGTCTCGGCGATCGACGACACGATGACGCCGAAGTAGTCGGTGAGCAGGTACGGGCAGCGCACGAACACCGGCCCGGTGGCGGCCCGGGCGGCGGCGCGCGGGCGGGGTCCGGCGGCGCCGAGCCGTTCGAGGGCCTGCTCGACCAGCTCCCGGGTCTCCGGGGCGACGTTGCCGCGGCCGTTGAGCACCCGGGACACGGTCGCTATCGACACCCCCGTGACGGCGGCGACCTCCCGGACGGTGCCCCGCCCCGAACTTGTTACATCGCCTTGTTTCATACACCGCAGCGTATTGGCGACTCGTGACTCTTGACAGGATCGTGTCGCGCTTGTTTCCTGGCGATAGCCATCGATCACCATTGTTTCATTTTGTTACAGAGGAGTGCCATGCGGCGGCGAGCGTTCGGCGCGGCGGTCACCGCCGCGGTCCTGCTGCTCTCGACGGGGCCCGCGCAGGCCCATCGCGAGCGCGTACCCCAGGCCAGGGTCTGGGTCACCACCCCCGACCGGGCCGAGCAGCTGCACGAGCGCGCGCCGGTCTCCTTCACCCGCGGCGGCAGCGAACTGACCACGATCACGGTCGACCCGGGCACCCGCTACCAGAGCATGGACGGCTTCGGCGCCTCGCTGACCGACTCCGCCGCCAGCGTGCTGTACCGGCTCGACCCGGCGGCCCGCGACGCCGCGATGCGCTCGCTGTTCGACCCGCGGGAGGGCATCGGCGTCAGCTTCCTGCGCCAGCCGGTCGGCTCCTCCGACTTCACCGCTGCCCCGCAGCACTACACCTACGACGACGTGCCGGCCGGGCAGACCGATTTCGCGCTGCGGCACTTCAGCATCGCCCACGACGAGGCGCAGATCCTGCCCCTGCTGCGCCGTGCCCGCCGGCTCAACCCCGAACTGTCCATCATGGGTACGCCGTGGAGCCCGCCGGCGTGGATGAAGACCAGCGACTCGCTCATGGGCGGCCACCTCAAGGACGATCCGGCGATCTACGACGCGTACGCGCGCTACCTGGTCAAGTACGTCCAGGCGTACGCGCGGGCCGGCGTGCCCATCGACTACCTGACCGTGCAGAACGAGCCGCAGAACCGCCACGACGGCGGCTACCCCGGAACGGCCATGCCGGTCCCGCAGGAGGCCAAGGTCATCGAGGCGCTCGGGCCGCTGCTGCGCCGGGCCAGCCCCCGCACGAAGATCCTCGGGTACGACCACAACTGGACCACGCACCCCGGCGACGTCGCGACCACCCCGCCCGGCGAGGACCCGGAGACCGACTACCCGTACCGGCTGCTCGCCTCACCGGCGGGCAGGTGGCTGGCGGGCACCGCGTACCACTGCTACTCCGGCGACCCGAGCGACATGACCAAGCTGCACGAGGCGTACCCGGGCAAGGGCATCTGGTTCACCGAGTGCTCCGGCTCGCACGGCCCGGACGACACCCCCGCGCAGATCTTCCGCGGCACGCTGACCTGGCACGCCCGGACGCTCGCCGTCGGCACCACCCGCAACTGGGCGAAGTCCGTCATCAACTGGAACATCGCGCTGGACAGCACGGGCGGGCCACACCTGGGCGGCTGCGGCACCTGCACCGGCCTGCTCACCCTGCAGGCCGACGGCAGCGTCAGCCGCGACGCCGAGTACTTCACGATCGGCCACCTGGCGAAGTTCGTCCGCCCCGGCGCGGTCCGCATCGCCAGCACGTCGTTCGGCACGGTCGGCTGGAACGGCCAGATCATGGACGTGGCGTTCCGCAACCCCGACGGCTCGACCGCCCTCGTCGTGCACAACGAGAACGACGACCCGCGCTCGTTCGCGGTCGCGGTCGGCGACCACTCGTTCGAGTACACGCTACCCGGCGGGGCCCTCGCCACCTTCGTATGGCCGCGCGGCTCCTTCGCCGGGGATCGGCTGCTCGACACCTCCGGCGCCACCGCCTCCGCCTCACCGGCCGGCGAGAACCCGGCCGCGGCCGTCGACGGCGACGCCTCGACCCGCTGGTCCAGCGGGGCGGCGCAGCAGCCGGGTCAGTACCTGCAAGCCGATTTCGGTACGCAGCAGTGGTTCCGCAAGGTCGCGATCGACAGCGGCGACAACCTCGGCGACTACGCCCGCGCCTGGACGCTGAGCGCCAGCACCGACGGCACCCGCTGGCGCACCCTGGCCACCGGGAGCGGGACGGGTCAGCTGACGACGGTGGACCTGCCGCTCACCCGGGCCCGCTACCTGCGGGTCACCAACACCGGCACCAGCGGCAACTGGTGGAGCATCGCCGATCTGCGGCTGTACCGGTAGTCACGGTTTCCCACCGGCCCGCGGGGGAACCACGGGCCGGTGACCAACCGCTGGAAAGCCATGACGGTGGCGCTCGTGGCGGGGTTCATGACCCTGCTCGACGTCAGCATCGTCAACGTCGCCCTGCCCTCGATCCGCGCCGACCTGGGGCTGAGCGCCGGCGGCCTGCAGTGGGTCCTGTCCGGGTACGCGCTGACGTTCGGCCTGCTGCTCGTGCCGGCCGGCCGCTTCGGCGACGCCCGCGGCCGCCGCGACGTGTTCATCGCCGGGCTGGCGGTGTTCACCCTCGCCAGCGCTGCCGCCGGCATGGCCACCGGCGCGCTGTGGCTGATCATCGCCCGGCTCGTGCAGGGCGCCGCCGCCGGCGTGGTCAACCCGCAGGTGTCCGGCCTGGTCCAGCAGCTGTTCGAGCCCCGCGAACGGGGCCGCCCGTTCGGCCTGCTCGGCGCGACCATCGGCGTCTCCACCGCGGTCGGCCCGCTGCTCGGCGGCCTGCTCATCCAGCTGCTCGGCGCCGAGCAGGGCTGGCGCTGGATCTTCTTCATCAACGTGCCGATCGGCATCGCGGCCATCGTGCTCGGCCGCATGTGGATCCCCGGCCGCAGCCCCGAGGACCGCGAACGCGAAAGCCTCGACCCGGCCGGCGTGGCGCTGCTCGGCGCCGGCGTACTGCTCGTCCTGCTGCCGCTGGTCCAGGAACGCGAATGGCACGGGCCGGCGAAGTGGCTGCTGCTGGTCGCGGGCCTGGTGGTGCTGGCCGGCTTCCAGGCCTGGGAACGCTGCTTCGCCCGCCGCGGCGGGACGCCGGTGATCGAGCTGGGGCTGTTCGGGCTGCGCTCGTACGGCCTGGGCGCCCTCATCGGCTTCTTCTACTTCGCCGGCTTCACGACCATCTTCTTCATCTACACGCTGTACCTGCAGAGCGGCCTGCACTACAGCGCGCTGGCGGCGGGCGTCGCGATCACCCCGTTCGCCATCGGCTCGGCGGTCGCGGCGGCGGTCGGCGGCCGCGTGGTCAACCGCTACGGCCGCCCCCTCGTCGCGACGGGCCTGGCCATGGTGGCCGCCGGCCTCATCGCAACCGTGGTGGCGCTGCACTTCGTCCCCGGCCACCACGCGGGCTGGGCGGCGGCGTTCCCGCTGCTCGTGGCGGGCCTCGGCAGCGGCCTCGTGATCAGCCCCAACCAGACCCTCACCCTCGCGCAAGTCCCGGTACGCCGAGCCGGCAGCGCGGGCGCGGTCCTGCAGACGGGCCAGCGCATCGGCACGGCGCTGGGCATCGCGGTGGTCGGCGCGGTCTTCTTCAACCGCCTCGCCACGAACGGCGGCAGCTGGTCGCTGTCCTTCCGCACGGCCCTGCTGGTGACGATCGGCTTCGTGCTGGTGGCCCTGGCCGCGGCCCTCGCAGACGTCCTCGCCGCCCGCCGCGCCGACGCCACCCACACCCCCGACCCGGAGCCGGCCGGGGTGGCCTGAGCGGGCTACTGTGCGCGCCATGGCTTTACGACCGGACGAGTTCTACAACCACGCCCTGGCCGCCGCGGACAGCGACCGGCGGCTCCCCCTCGCCCGGATGACGGGGTGGGACATCAGCCCGTTCGAACAGGACGGACTCCGGATCGCTCCGCTGCGCCCCCCGGTTCTCCCGGAGCCCGCCCGGCACGGCGAAGACCCGACGGACTGCCGGCACTGCCACGACCGCGACGAGGGAATCTGGTTCAGCGACCACTGGCGCCTGGCCCGGGTGCCGGGCGTGGGTGTGCCCTTGGTGCTGATGCTCTACCCGCGCGACCACTACGACATGGCGGACCTCCCCGACGACCTGGCCGCCGAGCTCGGACTGCTGACCACCCGCATCGTCCGCCACATCCAAGCCGTCCCGCACATCTCGCGAGCGCACGTCTACCGGATCGGGGACGGCGGCGCCCACCTGCATGTCTGGTTCTTCGCCCGCCCCGAGGGCCAGACCCAGCTGTACGGCTCCTGGCTCACGATCTGGGACGACCTCCTGCCCGAATACCCGTCCGACGTGGCCGACGCCGACGCCGCGACGGTGGCGGATGCCCTGGTGGCGTCTCACGGAGGCAGCCGGTCACCCGTCTGACCGGCGCCACCGCCCGCCGCACCCCTTCGGTGTGCCGAAAACGCGATCGTTGGGCGATCGTCGGTGCTGCGACCAAGTCGACAGAATGCGGACGGCGCTGAACTCCGACCTCGGCAACGCCGATATGCGTGCGTCCAGCCTCGCAATCCCCGAAGCGCTGCGGAATTCCTTTCGAATTCGTCCCGAGTCCGGATGCAATATCGATATGCGGAGGTCGTGCCCGATCGACCTGCGGAGGTCGTGCCCGCCACAATCGTGCCGCCGGGATGTGGTCGACCTGCGAAACCTGCCGGTGATCGGGCCGGCGTTGCTCCCCGCTGTCGGGGACTGCCGGCGGCTCGGCTTCGGTGCCACCTGGGTCTGCCGCCGGCGAGGCCGTCGCGAGGCCGTGGACTGTCGCGCGTGGAGCACACGACTCCGCCGCGTGAGCAGCATTTTCCACCGCTGATCCTTGCTCAGCGAGGCTGTCAGCACGCGCTGCCGTCGCGCATCGTCCCGCCGGACGGCAGACCGCCGCGGTCCCCGCAGCGGGCGCTGCTGCCCGCCGAGGTGTCATCGGGCGTCGCCGGCTTGCCGCGCCCGCCGGCCGATCGCCGTGCAAGCGGCGCAGCTTCGCGGCGTGCCTCTGCGCCAGTCCCCACACCCGATGGCGGGCGTGCTGCCGGCGGAATTCCTCCCGCTCACGAGAATAGTGACGGGACGCGGTCCGATCGCGCATCGCCGCCAATTCCGCCACCGAGAAGAACTGTAACTGCCGCACACGTGGATTCTTCCGTGGCCCACCCCGCCGCACCACAAAAGGATCACGCCGAAAAGGCGACGAGCGCCACAGTCCAAAGGCGAACCGTTGTCGCGACGCTCGACATCAGTCTCGAGTGACGGCAGCCCTGCGAGGTGCGGCACGAGGAGATCGCCATACCAAGCGGCACCGTAGGTCGGTGGACCGGGGGTGAGAAGATCGTCGACATGATCGAGCCTGACCAGGCTGCTGCGCTGCGGCAGGTCGCCGAGGATTGCGTCGCGCTCGTGGCGAGCGAGTACGGCCGCCGGCTGGACTGGTCGCCGCAGAGTCTCGATGACCTGGACGAAGTCTGCGACCTGCTGCTGGCCGACGGTCCGCTCTCCGACGAACGCATGGATCTGTGGTGGAAGCTCGTCGGGGCGTACACCGGGGAAGTCCTCATCCGCGTACACGGCGGGAACTGGACCGCCCACGAAGCCGCCGCGGGGGCTTACGCCGTCTCCGTGCAGGGGATCACCGCGCTGCCGTTCGCGACCGCCCACCGGGTCCTGTCCGGCGAGCCGTACAAGAGTCTCGGATCGTTCGTGCGCGTGTTCCCCGCCATTGCGGAACGGGGGCGCGGCACCGCAGCAGGGTGAGACGCGGTGCATCGACGGCGGCGGGCCGGGTGGACGCGGTCGTCGGCGGGGGCGGCAAGGTCTTCTCCGACGGCGTGCTCGACGATCAGGGGCTGCTCGACGATCAGGGACGGTCGGAGGTCAGCGCGGGAAGGCCGCGATATGAGCGGTTGCGCACCGTCCAGACGATCACCGAGATGACGGCCAGCAGCACGAGGGTGACAGTCCCGGTGGCAGCGGCGAGGTAGCCGGTGAAACGGGCCAGGCCGTAACCACACTCCAGGCCGGCCACGGTGCCGTCCCGGCACCCGGCGGGCAGGGTGCGGTCCTCCGCGTCGCCGGCGATCATGCCGGCCACCACACACAACACAGGCAGCGCCGCGCAGCAACCGAAGAGCACCCGCCTCGGCGCGCCGCGCCACCGGAGTGCGGTGAGCCAGCCGGCGATCAGCACGGGCGGCACGAGCAGCGGCAGCAGCAGGATGACCATCAGGTGCTGATCCTAAGCCGCACGGTGAGGACCCGGAACGGCGCGAGCTGCGGGAGGCCGAGGAGCTTGCTCAGTCGTCGAGGGCCTGCAGGGCGGCGGCGATCGGCTCGAGCCCGGCGATCAGCTCGGCGAGCTCGCCGGCGTCGAGCACGTCGTACGCCGCAGCCGCCAGGTCGTCGGTGCGGGCCTCGACCCGCTCCCGGGTGTCGCGGCCGGCGTCGGTGAACCGGCCGGCGGCGTCCACGAGGCCGCGGGTGCGCAGCCCGTCGACGACCGTGGCCAGGTACGCCCGGGGCAGGTGGTGGACCCGGCCGAACTCCTCCGCCCTCATGCCGAGCGAGAGAGCGAGCAGGACGTGGGCCTCGGTGCCGCCGATGCCGTGGGCGACGAGGACGGCGTTGTGGCCGTCCCCGCGGTGCTCGCGCAGCAGCGTCGCCGCGTGCCAGAGTCTGGCCACCGGTTGCTCGGGTACGCCGAGCGCGCGGAGGCCGGCGTACAGGGGCCGGCCCTCGGTCGGCGCGCTGAGGGCTGCCCGGGTGGCGAGGTCGGCGGTCCGTACCAGATCGGGGGAGCCGGCGAGCCGGCCCATCCCGTCCCGCAGCGCGGCGGCGCTGGCGCGTTCCCGTACGGTGATTGCCTCCTGCGGGGTGGTCTTCCCCCAGACCCAGGGGATGTGACGAGCGACCTCCCCGTCGGCGAAGTTGTAGAAGACGGCGTGCACCACCTCGGCCGGTGCCGCACCCAGCGGCGCGGCGCGGCCGGCGAAGTAGCCGTCCCAGTAGTTGCGCATGCCGAGGGCGAGGAACGCCTCATTCACCGACTCGGAGAAGGTGACGGTGGCGATGGGCTCGAGGAGCTCGAACATGCGGTGAACCGTGGCCCGTGGGTGGGGCATAGGTCGGCACCTCCTGCGGTCGTAGCGGCAGCTTCCATCCTTGCTACGAACGACGGGCCCGAGATACGACAACGGCGCCGGTGACGATCGCGGTATCGGACGTGATCCATGCTCCTCGGCGACGTCGGTCGTGTTCTGGCCGCAATTGTCGGCACGATGAGGGTCATGACATCAACGTGGAAGATCGAGCTCATCCCCGTGCCCGTGACCGACGTCGACCGCGCCAAGGCCTTCTACCAGCGGATCGGGTTCACCGCCGACCACGACCATCAGGTGCGTGACGGCCTGCGGTTCGTTCAGCTCACCCCGCCCGGATCGGCCTGCTCGATCGTGATCGGTGACGGCGTGACCGACAAGGTGCCGGGCAGCCAGCAGATTCAAGTCGTCGTGGCCGATGCCGAGGCCGCCCGCGGTCACCTGGTGGATCTCGGTGTCGAGGCCAGTGACGTCGACGTGCAGCCATGGGGCAGGTTCGTCTACTTCCGGGACCCGGACGGCAACAGCTGGTCGCTGCAGGCGATCGAGAAGCGGCCGAACGGCTGACCGGAGTCCCGGGGCGGGCACCGGGCCGATATCGTCGCGGACGATGCTTCAGATCGAGCCGGCCGACTGGCTTCTGCCGATACTCCTGCCGGCGGTGTGGGTGCTGTCGTGGGTGTGGGGCACCCGGCGGTTCCGGTTGTGGTTCGCGTTGCTGGCACCGTTCGTCTGCGCGTCCGGTTTCGTCCTGGGCGTGGTCGCGGCCGGCTCCCAGGCCGACAGCTCCTGTTCCTCGCCGGCGTGCGACGGCGGCGCCGTGCAGCGATGGGCGGCGAGCTTCGACTCGCCGCCGCCGGCCGTCGTCTGGCTGCAGACGAGCTCGCTGGCGGCACTCTTCGTCGCGGTGGTGCTGACCGTGCTCACGCTGATCGTCGAGTACGTCCTCCTCGTGCTGCGGGACTCGCGCGAGTAGACGCTGCGGGACCCGCACAAGTAGATCCTGCTGCGGGTAGGCCGCCTGGGTACCCTCGGCCGGTGATCTCGCGACACGGCCCGACCCTGCGGGAACTGAGCGTCCAGGCGTTGTCCTCCGTCGAGCGCGGCTACGACCTCCTGGCCCCGAAGTTCGACCACACGCCCTTCCGCACCCCGGACAGCTTCCTGGACGCGACCGTCCACGCGCTGTCCGGCTTCGGCCCGTTCGGCGCCGGGCTGGACGTGTGCTGCGGCACCGGCGCGGGGCTGACGGCTCTTCGCTCGCTGTGCCGGGGACCGGTCACCGGTGTGGACTTCAGCGCCGGGATGCTGGCACAGGCTCGCAGCGCCCATCCGGAAGCCGCGTTGGTGCGCGCCGACGTCCGTGCTCTTCCCTTCGCCGACCGCTTCGACCTCGCGGTCACCTTCGGGGCGCTCGGGCATTTCCTGCCCGTGGAACGTCCCGCGCTCTTCGAGGGGGTGCACCGTACGCTGCGGCCGGGCGGGCTCTTCGCCTTCCCGATCTGGGCGCCACCGCCGGTCACGTCGCTCGCCCACTGGGGGATGCTCGGATTCGACCTGGCGATGCGGGTTCGCAACGCCGTGTGGCGGCCGACGTTCGTCATGTACTACCGGACCGCCGCCTTCCGCGCCGTACGGGACGACCTGACGGCGGCCGGCTTCACCGTGGGCACGATCGCCCTGAGCAGCCTGGGGCGGAGCCGGGACGGCGCGCCTCGGTACTGGCTCGTCGTCGCGCGCAAGGCGGCAAGCGTCCGCAAACCCCGTACGCTGGGATCGTGATCGATTTTCGCCGTGCGGTGGAGGCACGTGACCCTGACGCCATCGCGGCGGCCCTGGCCGACGACGTGGTGTTCCGCAGCCCGGTGGCGTTCAAGCCCTACCTGGGCAAGGCCATCACCGCGGCGATCCTGCGCGGCGTGCTGCGGGTGTTCGAGGATTTCCGGTACGTCCGTGAGCTGACCGGCGACGGCGGCCGCGACCACGCGCTGGTGTTCGAGGCCCGTATCGGTGCGGTCGCCGTCGAGGGCTGCGACTTCCTGCACCTGAACGAGAACGGTCTCATCGACGAGTTCACGGTCATGGTCCGCCCGCTGTCCGCCGCCCAGGAGCTGTCCGCCGCGATGGCCGCCCAGTTCGACCGGATCCAGCGCGAGGCCGCCGCCGGCTGAGGAGCGCCCGGGCCCGGCGACGTCTCGCCGGGCCCGGGCCGGCGGCGGAGTCAGCGCAGGCCGTTGCGCCGCGCGACCAGCACCGCCCGAGCGGGGTCGTCGGTGATCAGTCCGTCCACGCCCAGGTCGATGACGCGCTGCATGATCCGCTCGTCGTCGATCGTGTACGGCACCACCTTGAGGTGGTCCCGCCGCTGCAGCACCCGTACGCCCGGCCCGAAGTAGTACGCCGGGTCCTGCCGCAGGTACCAGTCCGGATCCGCCACCGCGGGCTGGGCCGGGTCGTGCACCTGCCAGTTGGCCGAGACCGTGGTGGCGCCGGCGGCGTCGACCAGGTTGCCGAGGTCCTTGAAGCGCCACCAGTCCAGGCCGCCGGTCCACGGGCTGCGCACCGACGGGTCGCCGTACACCGCCTGCAGGGAGCACTCGTCCGCGAGGGACTCGCACTCCTGCGGACCGTACTGCCAGACCAGCGCGACCGTCTCGATGCGTGGCGCGATCCGCCGCGACAGCATGATCGTGCGCCAGTCGAACGACTGGATCGTGGCCCGCCGGGCGAAGCCGGCGGCCGTGACGGCCCGGGTCAGCTTCACGGTGAACGTGCGGTAGTCCACCGTGTCGTCGGAGATCGGGCTGAGCTTCGTTTCGATGTTGATGCGGATGTCCGGGCGCCCGCCGGCCCGTACCGTAGCGAACACCTCGTCCAGCGTGGGGATCCGCTCGCCGGGCACCGCCACCTGACCGGGCAGGTTGGTCTTCGAGCCGCAGTCGATGGTCTTCAGCTGCGCCAGCGTGAGGTCGTGGATGAGCTTGCCGACGTACACCTCGCTGCCGGTGTCGACGCAGTGGCCCGGGTCGACCGTGCGGTCGTGGGTGACCACCAGGACGCCGTCGCGCGTGACACCGGTGTCCATCTCCAGCGTGGACACGTCCGGGTCGGCCAGGGCGTTGCGGAAGGCGGCCAGGGTGTTCTCCGGGCGCGTCGCCCGCCCACCCCGGTGGGCCTGGATGTCGAAGGGCGAGGCGTACGGGCGCGGCAGGCGGAAGCCGTTGGAGGCGAGCACCTCGCGCAGCACGTCCGGCCGGTCCGTGATCAGCCCGTCGACGCCGAGCCGGAGCATGTCCGCCATGACCGCCGGGTCGTCCACGGTCCACGGCACCACCTCGATGCCGTACCGGTGGGCGTGGCGCACCGTGTCCCGCGTGACGTACGCGTCGTAGCCGCCGCCGGGTCGCGCCCAGCCGTACACCGGCGAGAACGCGTCCGCGCCGAAGGAGCGGATCGCGGCGATGGGGTCGCCGCCGAAGTCGTCGATGTCGAGCCCGCCCAGCCACGGCGACGCGCCCGGCTGCCCGGTCTGCAGGAAGTCCCGGTTGGTCAGCGCCACGAGCGGCAGCCGCGGCTCCACCCGGCGCATCAGCTTCAGGGCGCCCCAGTCGAAGCTCTGGATCGTCACCTGCCGCAGCAGCCCGGCCCGGCGGACCTCCTGCGCGACCACCCGGACGAACTGCTCGCGCGGGGCGGTCTCCTGCGGCGCGCCGGCCTCCACCTTGGTCTCGACGTTGAGCGTCACGCCGGTCGCCCGGTAGGTGTGCACGAGGTCGAACACCTCGGACAGCAGCGGCATCCGAGCGCCCGGCACGGCCACCTGGCCCGGGAAGTCGGTCAGCGTACGCCCGCAGTCCATCGTGCGGACCTGCGCCAGCGTCAGATCCTTGACGAACCGCCCGGCGAACTCGGGCCCGCACTTGCGCGCGTCGACCTTGCGGTCGTGGGTGACGACGGCCGCGCCGTCCTTGGTGATCTGCACGTCCAGCTCGAGCGTGCTGACGCCTAGGCGCAGCGCGTTGCCGAACGCCGCGAGCGTGCTCTCGGGGCGCAGGGCGATTCCCCCGCGGTGGGCCTGCAGGTCGAAGCTCTTGCGCGCCGGGGCCGCGGCGGCGGCCGTCACGGGTACGGTCGCAGCCGCCGGTGCGGCCAGCGCGGCAGCCACGGCGACGGCGATGAAGCGTCTCGATGCCATGCCCGCACGGTGCCGGGCGCAGGTGACGCGAAGGTGAACGCCGTCAGGACCGGTTCGGGCGCCGCCGTGCCAGGAAGACGGCGCCGCCGGCCACGATCAGCGCTCCGGCGAGCACCCACACCCACCACAGCGACGAACCGCCGTCGTCCGCGGCGGGCTCGGCCTGCACGGTCGCCGGCGTGCTCGGCGCCACCCCGGCGGGAGCCGGTCCCGAGGCGGCGGCCCCCGGCGCGCTCACGGTGGGCTGTGCGGTGGTCGCCGTCGCCGTCGCTTTCGGACCGGGCTTGAGTGTGATCAGCGGTGCCGGATTGTCCGGCTCGTCCTCGCCCGCGCGCTGGATCTCGATCCAGCGCGAGACCTTCCCGTCCCCGTACGTCTCGAGGGTCCTGAACGACAACCGCGTCTGCCCGTCCGGGAGCTTCGCGATCTTGACTTTCCACTCCGCGTCGGCGCCCACCTTCAGGGCCTTGCCGCCCACGGTGAACCCGTCCGCGCCGCGCGTGAACGTCCATCCGGCCGGAGCCTTCACCAGCGTCACCGTGGCCGGGTCGATCCCCTCCGGCAGCACGACCCGCTCGCTCTTGATGCCCGCCGAGGTGCTCTCGGCCTCGCCGTGGAAGGTCAGTGTCACGTCGGAGGCTCCGGCCCGGTCCTTGTCCGCACTCACCTCGACGTGCGCGGCGGCGGGAGCGGCGAGAGCCAGCACCCCCAGCCCCGCGAGCACACCTGCCGCGGACCACCGGAAACCGTTACGCACGCCTGACTCCCTACGCCTTGTCTGTCGTCTGCCCGCTGTGCCGGTCGAAGCCCCAGCCCACTGCCACCGTAGTTCCGCCCGTGGCCGCGTCCTTCGGCGGCTCCGTGCGCGCGGGGGCGGCGGTGATGCCGATCGCGCCCAGCGCCGCCGTCACGATCATGACCCACTCCTGGGCGTCGATGCGGTCGTCGAGGATCACGACGGCGGCCACGTTGAGGCCGGCGAGCAGCATCGCGACGACGCTCTTCGTCCACGGCCGGTCGGGCGCCAGCGGCACCAGATAGACGCCCGCGGCCGTCACCACCGCGATCGCGACGGTCACCCACTCCGGCCGGTCGATGTGGCCGTCGCCGGACAGCAGCGGAATGATCACGTACGCGACCGCGTACAGGAACCCGATGATCGCCTTGCCGTACTTGTTGACGAACATGAATGGCAAGAGTGCCAGAAGTGCCGGCCGCGGCTCGCACGGGCTCCCCGGGATCCGGCGGGTTGTCACACTCCGGGGCTAAGGTCTGTGCCGTGACCGAGCGACCTCTGCTGGCCGTCGACGCCCCCAGCCTGTATTTCCGCGCGTTCCACGGCATCCCCGAGTCCGCCGCGAGGACGGAGGCGGGGGAGCCCGTCAACGCCGTCCGGGGCTTCACCGACATGCTGGCGCAGCTGATCCACACCCGCCGTCCGGACCGCATGGTGTGCGCGCTGGACGCCTCGTGGCGCCCGGCGTGGCGGGTCGCGCTCGTCCCGTCGTACAAGAAGCACCGCGTCGCCCACGGCGACGTCGAAGAGGTCCCGGCCGCGCTGGAGAAACAGATCCCGGTCCTGCTGCAGGTCCTCGAGGCCGTCGGCATCCCGGCCTTCGGCGTCGACGGGTACGAGGCCGACGACGTCCTCGGCACCCTCGCCGCGACCCAGCCCGCGCCGGTCGAGGTGGTGTCGGGCGACCGCGACCTGTTCCAGCTCGTCGACGACACCCGCCGCACCCGGCTGCTCTACTGCGGCCGGGGCGTCGCCAAGCTCGAGGACAGCGACGAGGCCGCGGTCCAGGCCAAGTACGCCGTCCCCGCCCGCTGGTACGCCGACTTCGCCGCCATGCGCGGCGACCCGAGCGACGGCCTGCCCGGCGTGCCCGGCGTGGGCGAGAAGACCGCGGCCCGCCTGATCGCCCGCTACGGCGGCGTCGAGGAGATCCTCGCCGCCCTCGACGATCCGGCGTCGGGCTTCGCGCCCGGCCTGCGCACGAAGCTGCTGTCGGCGAAGGACTACCTGGCGGCGGCGCTGCCGGTGTGCAAAGTGGCGCTGGACGTGCCGCTCCCGGCCTTCGACGCGCGGCTGCCCCGGGCGCCGAAGGACGACGAGGCGCTGCTGGCGCTCGCGGCACGGTGGAATCTGGCGGGGTCGGCGCGGCGGCTGGTGGACGCGCTCGCCGGCGCCTGAGTGCGGTGCGTAGCAGTTCGAGCACTCGGCGTGAAAATTCTGGCATGGGGCAGGCTGACAAGAAAACCTAACGGCCGTTAAGCTCGTTGCTGTGACGGTCGAGCGGATCTTGCCATCGGACGAGGCATACGAGTTGTTGGGGCTGACCCGGGAGATCGCCGAGGGCGAGCTCGTCCCGCGGGCGGCGCCCTACGAGGAGCGGGGCGAGTTCCCGAGGGACGTGCTGCGCACGATCGGCCGGGCGGGCCTGCTCGGTCTGCCGTACCCGGAGGCCGACGGCGGCGGCGGGCAGCCGTACGAGGTCTACCTGCAGGTGCTGGAAACCCTGGCCACGTCCTGGGTGGCGATCGCCGAGGCGGTCAGCGTGCACACCCTGTCCTGTTTCCCGGTGGCCGCGTACGGCACGGAGCGCCAGCGCAAGAGCCTGCCCGACATGCTCGGCGGCGACCTGCTGGGCGCGTACTGCCTGTCGGAGCCACAGGGCGGCAGCGACGCGGCGTCCCTGACCACCCGGGCCGTCCGCGACACCGACGAGTACGTGGTGACCGGCACCAAGGCCTGGATCACCCACGGCGGCCACGCCGACTTCTACAACATCTTCTGCCGCACCGGAGGTCCCGGTGCCGCGGGCATCTCCTGCCTGCTCGCCGACGCGACGACGCCCGGCCTCCTGCCGCAGCCACCCGAGCGCACGATGGGCCTGCGCTCGTCGGCGCCGGCCCAGATCGTCCTCGACGGAGCCCGCGTGCCCGTGGACCGCCTGGTGGGGGAGGAGGGCGGCGGTTTCCGCATCGCCATGCAGGCCCTCGACGCGGGCCGCCTCGGCATCGCGGCCTGCGCGGTGGGCCTGGCCCAGGCGGCGCTCGACCAGGCGGCCGCGTACGCGAAGGAGCGCACCCAGTTCGGCAAGCCGATCGCGGCTTTCCAAGGCGTGGGCTTCATGCTCGCGGACATGGCGACGCAGATCGCGGCGGCCCGGGCGCTGATGCTGGCCGCGGCGCGGCTCAAGGACGCCGGCCGGCCGTACTCGGCGGAGGCCGCGAAGGCCAAACTCTTCGCGACGGACACGGCGATGAAGGTGACCACGGACGCGGTGCAGGTGCTGGGCGGCTCCGGGTACGTCAGCGACTACCCGGTGGAGCGGTACTTCCGGGAGGCGAAGGTGCTGCAGATCGTGGAGGGCACCAACCAGATCCAGCGCCTGGTGATCGCCCGCTCCCTGACCCGCGACTGACCCCGCCGCCGCGGGCGGGCGGCCGAACGCCCCGGGCTGTCGCGGGCGGGCGGCCGACTGACCCCGGCGTCGCGGGCGGGTCTGCGACCGAGCCCGGCGCCGCGGGCGGGTCTGCGACCGAGCCCGGCGCCGCGGGCGGGGTCCGCGGTCGAGTGCGGCGCCCGGGCCGGGTCCGCTCAGGAAGCCGGCGTCGCAGGCGAAGCCCGCGCCGGCCCGGCGGCCGGGTCCGCATGAACCCGGCGCGAATGCGGCGGCCCCGCGTTCTCGCCGCATCTCCGCGCGGGCAATCGGCGCGCCAAGCGCATGCACAGCCCGACCCGCCGCTCGCCGCCGCGCCGGCCCGCCGGTCGCCGGCCCGGATGCGCCGCCTCGACGCCGCCACCACGATCCCGCCGCCTGCCGATACAACCTAGAATCCTAGGATGCCATACACGGTGTGCGCTGCACGGCAGGGGACAGCGGACACCTCGTCGCAGCAGCGGAAAAGGATCAGGCTTCGGTCGTGGCGGTCAGCACGCCGAGCACCCCGGTGATCTCCAGCGACCGCCGGATGATGCCGTGCACGTTGTCGATGCGGAAGCTCGACCCCTGCCGGTGGGCGGTGTTCCGCGCCCGCAGCATGATGTGGATGCCGGCCGAGTCGCAGAACTTCACGTTGCGCAGGTCGAGGATGAGTTCCGCGGGCTTCTCGGCGAGCGCCTGCTCGACGCGCTCCGCGACGATGTCGGCGGTGACCAGGTCGAGGGCGCCGTTGAGTTCCAGCCGCAGGGTTTCCGCGTCGCGGCGGGCGCTGATCTCCACGTGGTCGCCGTCCTTCCGATGCCCGGGCCGCTGAGGTTCCCCGCCATTCTCACGTGCAACCCTCCAGGCGCGAAGTTCCGGGTCCCTCGTTCGGGGAGACGGCAGCCCGCACGGCAGGCGCGGGACGCGGGGCGCACGCCTCGGATGCCTGGTCACGGCCGGGGATGGCCCTCGGGTGCCTGCGTTTCGCGGCCGGTCACCGGCAGGCGGTATGTTCCATGCCGTGGAAGAGATCGACCGGGCGATCGTGGGCGCCCTCACCGCGGACGGCCGGCTGTCGTACACCGATCTCGCCGAGCGGGTCGGGCTGAGCGTGTCGGCCGTGCACCAGCGGGTACGGCGCCTCGAGCAGCGCGGCGTGATCAACGGTTACACGGCGAAGGTGTCGTACGAGGCGCTGGAGCTGCCGTTGACCGCGTTCGTGGCGATCCGGCCGTTCGACCCGTCGCAGCCGGACGACGCGCCGGAGCGGCTGGCGCATCTGTCCGAGATCGACTCCTGCTATTCGGTGGCGGGGGAGGACTTCTACATGCTGCTGGTGCGGGTGGCCAGCCCGGCGGATCTGGAACGGCTGCTGCAGGAGATCCGTACGGCGGCGAACGTCACCACGCGCACCACGGTGGTGCTGAGCACGCCGTACGAGAACCGTCCGCCCCGGATGGCCCCGGCCGCGCCCGCCGACTGACGACAGACGCCGGCGCTCAGCCGTACCGTCGGGCCACGATCCGGGGTTGCTCGGCCACCCGCCCGGCGTGCACGTTCCAGGCCAGCCGGATGAACTGGGCGTGGGTCCATGCCAGCGGCGTGGCGGAGAACGTGGGTGTCCCCGGGGTGAAGGAGCCGGGCGGCTGCTTGTCCCACACCTGTTCGGGCAGCATGTAGCCGGGTCCGGCGGCGCGGGCCATGGTGGTCAGTTGCGTGCGTGCGGTGCCCGGGCGGCCGGCGGCGAGGGCGTATTCGCCGCGTTCGCCGTTGAGCAGGGGCCAGGCGCGGCCGCGGGTGATGCGGGAGTTGTCGGGCAGGCCGTAGTCCCACTGGCTGCCGTCGGTCTTCTCGCCGTACCCGTCGAAGGACGCGCGGTGCCAGAAGAAGCCGCGGGGGGTGGCCACGCCGAGCTGGGTGTCGACGACGCGCAGGGTGTTGACGACGGCCGGGTCGTCGGCGGGCAGGACGCCGAGGCGGACGAGCTCGAGGAAGCCGGGGTCGACGACGCGGCGCTGGTCGACGTCGGCGGGGCCGCTGTCGCCGATGGTGTACGTGGTGCCGGCGTCGGGGTGGCCGTCCTTGGTGAGGCGCAGGAAGTACGGCTTCGGCGCGTACGGCCCGGTGGTGGTGACGGTCCATGTCTTGACGTGGGCCTGCCAGTCGTCGGCGGTGGCGAGGTAGCGGCGGGCGGCGGCGGTGTCGCCGTTGGCGCGGGCGATGTCGGCGGCGCAGACGAGGCCCGCGATCTCGGCGGCGAGCGTGGCGGGCGAGTAGCCGGACTGGTTCTCCCAGCGGTCCTGCGGGGTCCAGGGTGCCCGGTCACCGTCCTGGGTGAAGCCGGTGAGGAAGTCGGCTGCCCGCCGTACGTGGTCCCAGGTCCGCGGGTCGGTCCGGCCGAGCTGGGAGGCGAGCACGATCGGCAGGGCGACCTCGTCGAGTTGCAGGCCGCCCCAGACCGGGGTGCCGTCGACCTGTGAGTTCTGCGGGAAGGAACCGTCGGGTTTCTGCTGCGTACCGAAGAGGAAGTCGAGGGCGCGGCCGGCGCCGCGGGTGTCGCTGGCGCTGATGAGGGCGGTGGCGATCTGGTAGAGGTCGCGGGACCAGACGAGGTGGTAGGGCCCGGACGGGTCGTCGCGGCCGAACGCCCAGGGCATGGCGGGCGCGGCGACGTACGCGCCGCGGTGGGTCTTGTCCTCGCCGGCCGCGAGGACCATGACGGACACCTGGTACAGCTGCCGCTGGTGGGGGTCGCTCAGGGAGGCCGGTGGTCGCTCGAGGCCGTCGAGATAGCGGTGCCATCCGTACGCGTAGGAGCGCGCGATCCGGTCGAAGCCCTGCCGCAGTGACGCGCGGGCGGTCGCCGTGGCGGTGTCCGGGGTGCCGAAGCCGAGGGCGAGGGTGGCGTGCCGGTGTCCGGGCGGTCCGGCGAGGCGCAGGGCGGCGGTCTGCACGAGGTTGCCGGTGTTCGCGGCGGGGTGGCGCCAGTCGAGGCGGCCGTCGGTGAGCAGGTCCGTCCAGCCGTCGCTGACGCCGCGGAAGCCGTTGGAGGTCGCGGCGAAGGCGGGTGAGCCGACCAGGGCGCCGGCTGTCGGGCCGTCGGTGGCCAGCAGGGCGTCGCCCCGGGTACGGCCGGAGTCGTCGCCGCGGGTGTTGGCGAGCGCGGGGTCGTACACGGCGTACAGGTCGTGGGGGTGGCCCGGGGTGGTGGTGAGGGTCAGGTCGATGAGGACGGTGGCGCGGGCCGGGTCGGTGGCGTACGCGGCGGTGAGGCGCCAGCGGCCGGCGCGGTCGGTGAAGGTCTGCCGGTAGCTGAGGCTGCGCGGGTCGGTGAGGTCGGTGCGGACGTCGGCCGCGGCGCCGGCGCGGACGGCGTGCCCGTGCCGGTCGGCGATGACGAAGTCGAGCGTGCGGGCGCTGGGGGAGCCGATGGTGGGGTAGTAGATCTCGCCGAGGCCGCCCTCTTTCTGCACGGTGAACCAGACGGGGCTGGCGGTGGTGGCGGAGGTGCCGAATCCGGACTTGTCGGCGGGCAGGTATTGCTCGTCGGTGCCGGGCGCGCCGGGTGCCTGCGGTGCGGCGCGGCCGGCTTGTGCGGGTTGCACGACGGTCAGGAGTCCGAGCATTCCGGTCGCCAGCGCGCGGCCGAGGCGGGCGTACATCGGGGCCACCGTGCCTCCTCCGCTCCGGGGCATGGCCACCTCTCGGTATACACCTCGTCACTATGCGGGTCCAGCGGGTGACTAGCGGTCGACGGTGTCGTGGAACTTGACGATGGCCAGGAGTAGGAGGGTGGCGCCGGAGAAGCCGCCGGCGCCCGTGAGGACGGCGGCCGCGGGGTTGGCGCCGCTCGCCCAGGACAGCAGGCCGGCGGCGGCTCCGGCGATGAAGGACCAAGTGAGGATCGACGACAGCCACAGCGCCCGGATCTCGGAGTTGCGACGCACCCTGTGCCTCCTCAGGGGAGTGAAATCCCGATCAGCTACCTGGCACTGTGACACGTCGCACATTGACCGCTCAAGGGGGTGTGCGCATGGCGCACAGAACTCTCGCAATTCCCGAAAAGGTGCACCAAGTGCGACACGCCCGGAGGTCAGCGAAGAAGCGACGCCCGCGCGCACTGAGTGACGTACGGCAGCTCGAACGTGTCGCGTCCGGCCAGGTCCGGGTGCGTGGCGGCCAGGTGCCGCACCTCGTCGAGCAGGCCCGCGCGGTCGTCGTCGCTGAGCAGGATGACGTAGCTGCGGGATGCGACGAGGTCGAGGAGCCGGTCGAGATCGAGCCGGTGGGTCCAGCGCACCGAGTGGTGCTCCACCGGTCCGTACGGCGCGCCGAGCTCGGTCCGGCGGGGTTGTTCGGGGGAGCGGAGGATCTCGCCGAGGCGCCGTACCCAGCCGGTGGTCTCGTCGCGCAGGTTCCAGATCAGGCCGAGGGTGCCGCCGGGGGCGAGGACCCGGGCGGTCTCGGGTACGGCCCGGGCCACGTCGACCCAGTGCCACGCCTGGGCGCACACGACCGCGTCGACACTGCCGGCGGGCAGCGGGATGTCTTCGGCGGTTCCCTGCAGAGCGGGTACGCCGGGCAGAACGTGGCGCAGCTGGGCGAGCATGCCGTCCGAGGGGTCGACCGCCGTGACCGGGAGCCCGCGGGCGGCGATCTGGCGGGTGAGTTTCCCGGTGCCCGCGCCGAGGTCCAGGATGCGAGGTGCGCCGGCGGGCAGCAGCCAGTTCAGCGCCGCTTCCGGGTACGGCGGCCGCCCCCGTTCGTAGCGGCCGGACACGGAGCCGAAGGACGTGGCGTGCTCGCTCATGGCTCTCACCCTATATCTCAGGATCCTAGGATGCCTTACAGGTGGTGCGCCGGGTCACGCCGACGGAAGAGGCAGGAGTTTCGATCACGAGCCCTTCGGGCACTGAATTCACCGACAAGAACAAAGCAGGTTCGAGTCGTTGAGGAGTTGACGATGAGCTTCACGGACAAGGTCAAGAACAAGGCCGAGGAAATGACCGGCAAGGCGAAGCAGGGCATCGGCGACGCCACGGACAACGAGCGGCTCATCGCCGAGGGCCAGGCGCAGGAGACCGCGGCCCGTACGAAGCAGGCCGGCGAGCACGTGAAGGACGCGGGCCGCGACGTGCGCGACGCGTTCAGCTGATCTTCCCCAGACGTGAAAGAGCCCCGGGCCGTAAGCCCGGGGCTCTTTCACGTCATTCGGCTGTTTGCTTGCTCCACCAGTTCTGGCCGGACTCGGGGAGCGTGTCGATCGGGTCGTAGTACGCGTACAGCTTGCTGAGGGCTTCGGGGTCTTCGCGTTCGATCGAGGTGCGGTAGTTCTTGGTCCAGTAGGAGATGCCGTGCTCGCGGTCGTACTCGGCGACCATGTGGACCCAGCGCTTGCCGACGAAGGGCACGTCGCACACGATCCGCGGGGTGGCGTAGCCGGGCAGGTAGCCCATCAGGTCGTGCTGCAGCTGCTGGGCGTACCAGACGGGGACGCGCCAGTGCTCGGCGTTGGGGATCATGTCGCACATGTAGAAGTAGTACGGCAGGATGCCGGCCTCGCCCTGCAGCCCGAAGCAGAGGTCGAGCAGGTCCTTGGCGGTGGCGTTGACGCCGCGCATGAGCACGCCCTGGTTGCGGACGTCGCGGACGCCGATTTCGAGCAGCGTCCGGGCGGCGCGGGCGACCAGGGGCGTCAGCGAGTTGACGTGGTTGACGTGGGTGTGCACGGCGAGGTTGACGCCGCGGCGTTCGGCGGTGATGGCGACGCGGTTGAGGCCTTCGACGACGTCGGGCTGGAGCCAGTGCTGGGGCAGGCCCATGAGGGCTTTGGTGGCGAGGCGGATGTCGCGCACGGTGGGGACGGAGAGCAGCCCCATGAGGTAGGTCTCGAGTTGTTTCCAGGGGACGTTGGCGACGTCGCCGCCGGAGACGACCACGTCGCGGACGCCGGGGTGGGCCTTGAGGTAGGCGAGGTGGGCGTCGTAGCGGTCGACGGGCTTGAGGGTGAGTTTGAGCTTGTCGACGGTGGGGGTGCTGTTGCCGACGAGGTCCATGCGGGTGCAGTGGCCGCAGTATTGCGGGCAGGTGCTGAGCAGTTCGGCGAGGACCTTGGTGGGGTAGCGGTGGGTGAGGCCTTCGGCGACCCACATGTCGTGTTCGTGCAGGCTGTCGCGGGTGGCGTGGGGGTGTGACGGCCAGTCGAGGTGGCGGTCGGTGGCCACGGGCAGCATGTAGTTGCGGATGGGGTCGGCGTAGAAGCTGTCGGTGGTGGGCGTCTCGGCCGGGACCATCGTGTTGAGCATCTGCGGCGGGATGAGCATCGACATGGTCGCCAGGCGCTGCTGGTCGGTGGCGAGGTCGTCGTAGAAGCGGTCGTCGAGCAGGTCGCCCATGACGGCGCGGAGTTGCTTGATGTTCTTGATGCAGTTGACGCGCTGCCATTGGGCGGATTCCCACTGCTGGGTGGTGACGTCGCGCCAGCCGGGGAAGCGGGTCCAGTCGGGTTCGGTCAGGGGGCGGCGCTGGTACTCGTACGGCTGTCCGGCGGTGGTCGGGGTGCCGGCGTCGCTGGGAGTCAACGGTGCCTCCTGGGGTTGGGGGTTGATCGTTTCCGACGATACTGGAGAATCTGCGGTGTAGAAACCGTCGGTCCGGAGGATTTACGGTGTGTCGGCGGTCGGACAGGCTGTTTCTCGTGAGGATGGTGGGCGTGGCGTCGGTGGGGCTGTCTCGGGTGCTGGAGCCGGTGGGTGTGTTGCCGCAGGCGGCTTGGCGGTTGGATGCGCGTGCGGAGGTGGGGCCCGACGAGGTGCGGGTGCGCGTGGAGCGGCTGAACCTGGATGCGGCGAGTTTCCGGCAGCTGGCGGGCAAGCACGGTGGCGACGGCGCCGCGGTGCGCTCCGAGGTGCTGGAGATCATCCGTACGCGGGGGAAGATGCACAATCCGGTCACCGGGTCGGGCGGGATGCTCATCGGGGTGGTCGAGGAGGTCGGGCCGGAGTCGCCGTTGCCGGTGAAGGTGGGTGACCGGGTGGCGACGCTGGTGTCGCTGACGTTGACGCCGCTGGTGATCGACGACGGGCTGGCGGGCTGGGACGGCCTCGGTGAGCAGGTGCCGGCGTCGGGGCACGCGATTCTGTTCGGCCGGTCGGTGGTGGCGGTGCTGCCGGATGATCTGGCGCCGGAGCTGGCGTTGGCGGTGTTCGACGTGTGCGGGGCGCCGGCTCTGACGGATCGGGTGGTGCGTGAGTACGTGGACGCGGGCCAGCCGGTGTCGGTGGCGGTGCTGGGCGGTGCGGGCAAGAGCGGGTCGCTGGCGTTGACGGCGGCGCGGCTGGCGGGTGCGCGTACGGCTGCGGTGGTGGTGTCGGAGGCTGAGCGCGACACGCTGATGTCGGCGGGTCTGGCCGATCACGTCGCGGTGGCGGATGCGCGGGATCCGGTGGCGGTGTCGTCGGCTGTGACCGGGGCGTTGGGGGCGCCGGCGACGGTGACGGTGGTGTGTGTGGATGTGCCGGGTTGTGAGCACGGGGCGATCCTGTCGACCGCGGACGGCGGCACGGTGATCTTCTTCTCGATGGCGACGAGTTTCTCCGCGGCGGCGCTGGGCGCGGAGGGGCTGGCGGCGGACGTGACGATGCTGGTGGGTAACGGGTACGTGCCGGGGCATGCGGAGTTCGCGCTGGATGTGGTGCGGCGCACTCCTGGCGTGCGGGCGTTGTTCGAGGCGCGGGTTTCGGCAGACTGACGGTCATGACTTTCCACACGGTGCTGTACACCCACGGTCGGTTCTATTCGGCGGCGGAGCCGCGGGCCACGGCGATGCTGGTGCGTGACGGCCGGATCGGGTGGCTGGGTGCGGCGGAGGACGCGCCGGCGGCGGATGCCGTGGTGGAGCTGGACGGTGCGCTGGTGGCGCCGGCGTTCGTGGACGCGCATCTGCATGCCACGGACACGGGTCTGGCGGCGGACGGGCTGGATCTGTCCGGGGTGCGCTCGGCGGGTGAGCTGGTGGAGGCGGTTGCCGCGTTCGCGGCGACGCGCGGGCCGGGTGCGGTGGTGCACGGGCACGGGTGGGACGAGTCGACGTGGGTGCAGCAGACGCCGCCGGACGCCGAGGTGTTGGAGCGCGCGGCCGGGGGCCGGCGGGTGTATCTGTCGCAGGCGTCGGTGCATTCGGCGCTGGCGTCGCGGTCGTTGCTGGCGGCGTGCCCGGGTGTGGAGGCGGTGCCGGGGTATGACGCGTCGGGGTGGGTGCGGGAGCAGGCGCATCATGCGGTGCGTGCGGTGGCGCTGGGTTCTTTGACGCCGGAGCAGCGCACGCAGGCGCAGCGGTCGGCGTTGCGGCTGGCGGCGTCGCGTGGGGTGGCCGCGGTGCACGAGTGCGCGGGTCCGGGTACGTCGAGCGAGGCGGATTTCCTGTCGGTGCTGGCGTTGTCGGGGCAGGGTCTGCCGCGGGTGTTCGGCTACTGGGGTGAGCTCGGCGGTGCTCGGCGGGCGAAGGAGCTGGGTGCGGTGGGCGCGGCGGGGGATCTGTATGCGGACGGGGCGCTGGGGTCGCGGACGGCGTCGGTGCGGTCGCCGTACGTGGACGGCCCGGGGTGTGGTGAGGCGTTCGTGTCGGCCGAGGAGGCGGGGGCGCACCTGCTCGAGTGCATCGAGGAGGGGGTTCAGGGCGGTTTCCATGCGATCGGCGACGCGGCGATCGAAGCTGTGCTGGAGGGGTTCGCGATCGCGGCGAGGGCCGTGGGGGTGGATCGGGTCCGGGCGGGCCGGCACCGCATCGAGCACGTGGAGCTGGCGGACAAGGCGATGATCGCGCGGATGGTCGAGTTCGGCGTGGTGGCCAGCGTGCAGCCGGTGTTCGACGCGCTGTGGGGTGGCGAGGACCGGATGTACGCGCAGCGTCTGGGTGTGCAGCGGGCTTTGGCGTCGAACCCGGTGGGTGCGATGTACGCGACGGGGGTGCCGTTGGCGTTCGGGTCGGATTCGCCGGTGACGCCGCTGGATCCGTGGGCGGCGGTGGTGGCCGCGGCGGCGCCGCGTAATCCGGTGTTCCGGATGAGTGTGCGCTCGGCGTTCGGGGCGTCGACGCGGGGTGGTTGGCGGGCGGCGGGGGTGGACGACGCGGGGGTGCTGGCGCCGGGTGCGCAGGCGACGTTCGCGGTGTGGGACACCCCGGGCGGTCTGGAGGGTGGCCTGCCGGCGTTGCTGGCGGGCGTGGACGGTGCGGTGCCGGCGCGGCCGGTGTGCCGCCGGACGGTGTTGTCCGGCGAGACGATCTACGAGGAGTGACGTGCAGAAGCTGGGTCTGGACCCGACGGTCGTGCGGCGGGCGAGGGAGCTCGCCGCGCGGGCGGGGCAGCCGGTCGTGGATCTGGCGCGGTCGCACACGACCGTGTCGGTGGAGCGGGCGGTGCTGCGCCTGGCGGGGGTGCGCGGGGCGGACTCCGACGGGATTCCGTGGGTGAACCGGCTGGTGGACGCGGTGGTCGCCGATGTGGGGTTGTCGCACGGGGTGGCGGTGCCGGTGTTCGACGCGTTGCGGCGTGAGGGCCTGGACGATGTGACGGTGCTGGCGCAGAAGGCTGCGGCGGGTGCGGTGCGTTTCGGCGTACCGGAGAAGAAGGCCGAGGTGACTGCGGCCCGGCGGGCCGCGAGGAGGGCGGCCACGGCGGGCCTGAAGGTCGTGGACCGGCGCCGGGTGGAGCGGGAGCGGCTGGTCAAACGGTACGGGGATGCGCCGCGGCGGCCGTGGATCTATCTGATCGTGGCGACCGGGGACATCTACGAGGACATCCCGCAGGCGCAGGCGGCGGCGCGGGCCGGCGCGGACGTCATCGCGGTGATCCGGTCGACGGGGCAGTCGCTGCTGGATTACGTGCCGGAGGGTGCGACGCGGGAGGGGTTCGCGGGCACGTACGCGACGCAGGAGAATTTCCGGCTGATGCGGGCGGCGCTGGACGAGACGTCGCGGGAGCTGGGCCGGTATGTGCGGCTGACGAACTACGCGTCGGGGTTGTGCATGCCGGAGATGGCGGTGATGGCGGGTCTGGAGCGGCTCGACATGATGCTCAACGACTCGATGTACGGGATCTTGTTCCGGGACATCAACCCGATCCGCACGTTCGTGGATCAGCGGTTCTCGCGGCAGGTGCACGCCCGTGCCGGGATCATCATCAACACGGGTGAGGACAACTATCTGACGACGGCGGACGCGGTCGAGGCGGCGCACACGGTGACGGTGTCGCAGCTGCTGAACGAGTTCTTCGCGCATGAGGCGGGGCTGGCGGACTGGCAGCTGGGGCTGGGGCACGCGTTCGAGATCAATCCGGAGGTGCCGGAGTCGTTCCGGCTGGAGCTGGCGCATGCGTTGCTGGCGCGGGAGTTGTTCCCGGACGCGCCGTTGAAGTGGATGCCGCCGACGAAGCACATGACCGGCGACGTGTTCCGGGGCAACCTGCTGGACGGGTTCTTCAATCTGGTGGGTGCGCTGACCGGGCAGGGGATCCTGCTGGTGGGGATGATGACCGAGGCGGTGGTGACGCCGTGGTTGTCGGACCGCGACATCGCTTTGCAGAACGTGCGGTACGTGCTCAACGGGGCGGGGAACCTGCACGAGGATTTCGTGCCGGCGCCGGGCGGGTTCATCCAGTCGCGGGCGCACGAGGTGCTGGGTGAGGCCGTGGAGTTGCTGGAGCGCATCGTGGACGACACGTTGCTGGAGGCGATCGCCGACGGCACGTTCGGGATCATGAAGCGGCCGGCGGACCGGGGCAAGGGCCTCGACGGCGTCGCCCGGCACGCGGCTGACTACTTCAACCCGGTGACGGAGGTCCTGGCATGACCGACTGCACCGAACTTCTCCGGCCGGCGGCCGGAGACGGCCGTGACGGTGAGGGCCAGGAGGGCATGCCGAAGGAGGGTTCAGCGTGACGATCGTGCGTCCGTACGGGGACACCACCGGTGACGGCATGGTGCAGGTGTCGTTCACGCTGCCGCTGGCGCACGACAAACGTGCCGAGGGCGCGGCGGTGCAGCTGGCGAACAAGATGGGCATGGACCCGGCGCTGCTGGTGCACGCCAAGCCGATGGGCGACGGGTTCACCTTCTTCGTCGTGTACGGCCGGGTGAACCATCTGGTGGACACCGACAAGGTGCAGGTGGTGGAGCGTGACTTCCCGCTGCTGAGCGCCAAGGAGATCAACGCGGTGATCAAGCGGCGGCTGCGGCGGCGGCTGAGCGTGGTCGGGGCGTGCATCGGCACGGACGCGCACACCGTGGGTATCGACGCGATCCTCAACGTCAAGGGCATCGCGGGGGAGAAGGGCCTGGAGTACTACCGGGAGCTCGCGGTGACGAACATGGGCGCGCAGGTGTCGGTGCCGGATCTGGTGGAGACGGCGCGGGCGCAGAAGGCCGACGCGGTGCTGGTGTCGCAGGTGGTGACGCAGCGCGACGCGCATCTGCACAACACGCGGGCGATGTCGGCGGCGTTCCGGGAGGCGATGCCGGCGGGCAAGCGGCCGCTGCTGATCGTCGGCGGGCCGCGGTTCGACGAGCTGATGACCGCCGAGCTGGGCGTCGACCGGATCTTCGGGCGCGGTACGACCCCGCGCGAAGTCGCCTCCTATCTCGTCCACGCCCTGATCGGAGCTGCGAAGTGATCACTGTGACCCACCGTCGTTACGTCCCCTATTCTCACGCCCACTACGCCGGCAACCTGGTCGACGGGGCGTACTCGTTGGGGCTGTTCGGTGATGTCGCGACGGACGTGTGCATTCAGCTGGACGGCGACGAGGGGCTGTTCGCCTCGTACGACGACGTGCAGTTCAAGGCGCCCGTGCAGGCCGGCGACGTGCTCGAGGTGACGGCCACGGTCGTGAAGATGGGTACGCGCTCACGCAGGATCGCGTTCACCTCGACGGTGGTGTGCCGGGGCGCGGGTGGTTCCGCGGCGCGGGTGCTCGACGAGCCGATCGTCGCGGTGACCGCCACGGGCACCGTCGTCGTCCCGCCGAAGTCTTGAGCACGGCTGTCTGCGTCGACGTCGGGTCCACGTACACGAAGGCCTGCGGGGTTGATCTCGCCTCGGGCCGGCTGCTGGCGCGCTCGGAGGTGCCGACGACGGCCGGCTCCGACGTCCTGGCGGGCGTGGACGAGGCGGTCGGCGCCGTCGGCGGCGGAGACGCGCTGTACGTGTGCTCGTCGGCCGGCGGCGGCCTGCGCCTGGCGGTCGTCGGGTACGAGGCGCTGGTGACGGCGGAGGCGGGGCACCGGGTCGGTTTGTCGGCCGGGGCGCGGGTGGTGCACGTGGCCGCGGGGCCCCTGGACGGGCGGGCGGTGGCGGCGCTGCGCGCGGCCCGGCCGGACGTGATCCTGCTGGTCGGTGGCACCGACGGCGGCGACGAGGAGACGTTGCGGCACAACGCGGGCCGGCTGGCGACCTCGCGGATGCGGGTGCCGGTGGTGGTGGCGGGCAACGCGGCGGCCGCCCCGGACGCCGGCCGGGTGCTGTCCGGGCGCGGTGTGCCGGTCACGGTGACGGCGAACGTGCTGCCCCGCATCGGGGTGCTGGAGCCGGGGCCGGCGCGCGCGGCGATCCGCGAGGTGTTCCTGCACCACGTGATCGGCGGCAAGAAGCTGTCGCGGGGTACGAGGTTCGCGTCGCTGGTGCGCTGTGCGACGCCCGATGCGGTGCTGGCCGGGGTGTCGGTGCTGGCCGACGTGACCGCCGCGGGGGTGCTCGTGGTCGACGTCGGCGGGGCCACCACCGACGTGTACTCGGCGCTGGTGCCGGACGCGGAGTTGACGCACGGCCCGCAGGCCGACGTGGCGGGCACGCTCTGGCGGTCGCGGACGGTCGAAGGGGACCTGGGCGTGGGCGTCGGCGCGCCCGGCGTGGTCGCGGCCGCTTCGGCGGAGAAGCTCCCGGCGCCGGACATCGCGGCCGGCCGGCCGTTCAACGCGGGGACGGACCGGGCCTTGGCGTGCGCTGCGGCGGCGATCGCGGTACGCCGGCATGCCCGGGGACACTCGCCCGGACCGGGACAGCCGCGTACCGGCGGCCGCGACCTGCGCGACGTGCGGCTCGTGGTGGGCTCGGGCGGGGTGCTGCGCCACGGCGGCGGGGATGCGGTGCTGGACGCGGTGCTGGGCGACACGGCGGGCGGCTGGGTCCTCCCGCGCGCCGCGCGCCGGGTGATCGACACCGAGTATGTGCTGGCCGCGGCCGGCCTGCTCGCCGAAGATCATCCGGATGCGGCGGCGGCGTTGGTGAACAGCCTGTGACCCCTGGGGGCCGGGTGGGAGACACGCCGAGGAATGCGACACGCCCGGGGACGGGGACGCCGGTTGACAGGCCTCCGGGGGTGCGGCGTACCGTCGACGGGTCCTGTTCCGGGAAGTGACTGTTGTTCGCTTCGTTCCTTCGCCCACTGGCCACGCGCGGCAGAACCCGAACCGCGCGCGCGTACGCCAGGTCCAGGGGGTGGGGGTCGGCGGAGCGGCGCGGACCGGTCACACCTTCCGGTGAGGCCAGGGGTGGAACGAGGCCAGTAGACAACGGCACGACGCGAGCAGCCAGCCCGCGGCGCGTCGGTCCGAAGGTCCCGCGACATCCACCTGGCGCACCGGCCCGGAGCGGATCGTGGAAGTGCGATCGGGGCGCGGCCTGCAGGCCGCGCCCCGATTCCCTTCTCCGCGGCCGGGCCCGCTCCTCGTCCGCGCCGGCCCCCTCTGCTTGCGCATGTCCCTGTTCCCGCGCGGCGCCCGTCAGTCTCTTCCGGGCCCGCTGTTTGCGCTGCTCGCGGGGTTTTCCACAGGCCGCGGGCGGGCGCGACAGGTTCGTGACCCGTGCCAGGTAGCCTTCCGCGGGTGGATTTGTTGACGCTTCAGCCGACCCCGGCGCCGGCGGGCGCCGGCGGGGCCGCCCCGGCCACACCGAAGCCCCTGCCGCTGTGGGCGTCGGTGCTGCTCGGCCTGGCCTCGGGCGCCGGGCTGCTGCTGGCGTTCCCGCCGTACGGGTTGTGGTGGCTGGCGCCGGTGTCCGTGGCGCTGCTGGCCGCGGCGACGCACCGGCGGCGGCTGCGTGGCGGGCTGGGCGTCGGGGTGCTGGCCGGGCTGGTGCTGTTCGTGCCCCTGCTGGACTGGACGCGCATCGCGGCCGGGTGGCTGCCGTGGATGCTGCTGTCGTTCGCGCAGGCCGCCTACCTGGGCCTGCTGGGGCTGGCCTCGGCGTGGCTGGCGCCGCTCATCGACCGGGTGCGGGCGCTGTGGCCGCCGTTGGTGGGCCTGCTGTGGGTGACGCAGGAGGCGCTGCGTGACCGGGCACCGTTCGGCGGGTTCCCGTGGGGGCGGCTGGCGTTCAGCCAGGGCGACGCGCCGGCGCTGCGGCTGGCCGTGCTCGGCGGGGCGCCGCTGGTGACGTTCGCCGCGGCGGCCGCCGGTGGTGCGCTGGTCGCGCTGGCCTGGCGCACCTGGCGGCCCCGCACCCGGCTGCCGGCAGCCGGTTTCGCGCTGGCCGCGGCGGTGATCGTGATCGGCCCGGCGTTCGTGCCGACCGCGCACCCGGCGCAGCAGACCCGGACGGTCGCGATCGTGCAGGGCAACGTGCCGCGCCTCGGGCTGGACTTCAACGCGCAGCGCGCCGCGGTGCTGCTCAACCACGTACGCGCCACCGAGGCGCTCGCCGAACAGGTGCGCCAGGGCGCCCGGCCCAAGCCGGAGCTGGTGATCTGGCCGGAGAACTCCAGCGACATCGACCCGCTGCGCAACCAGGACGCCGCCCAGCAGATCGCCGGCGCGGCGAACGCGATCGGCGTGCCCATCCTGGTCGGCGCGGTGCTGCGCGGTGACACCCCCGGCGAGATCCGCAACGCCGGCATCCTGTGGATG
This sequence comes from Actinoplanes sp. NPDC049316, assembly GCF_040677315.1. NCBI lineage: Bacteria > Bacillati > Actinomycetota > Actinomycetes > Micromonosporales > Micromonosporaceae > Actinoplanes > Actinoplanes sp. NPDC049316. The sequence goes on from NZ_JBFAQM010000010.1 coordinate 46,150, forward strand.
CCGGTCACAGGACCCGACCTGGACCAGGTGTACGTGAAACGCCACCCCGTCCCGTTCGCCGAGTACATGCCGCTGCGTCCGATCGCGCGGGCCGTGTCCGACAAAGTGGACCTCGTGCAGAACATGGTCGCCGGGGACCACCCGGGCGTCGTGCGTACCCCGGCGGCGACCATCGGCGACGTGATCTGCTTCGAGGTCGCGTACGACGGCATCGTGCGCGACACTGTCACCGGCGGGGCGCAGATCCTCGCCGTGCAGACGAACAACGCCACCTTCAACGAGGCGGAGGCCCGTCAGCAGCTCGCGATGGTGCAGCTGCGCGCGGTCGAGCACGGCCGGGAAGCCGTGATGGTCTCCACCGTCGGGGTGTCCGCGTTCGCCGCCGCCGACGGCTCGGTGCACGGTGCGACCGGCTTCAATGTGGACGCTGTGGTCCTGCATGACATGCGCGTGGGCGGACCGCGTACGCTGGCGACTCGTCTGGGACATTGGCCGGAGATCGCAGCGGTCGCGCTGGCTGTGCTGGCCCTGGCCGCGGCGGCCCCGCTGCGGCGGCGGCGCAGGGGCGGTACGGCCGCCACAGAAGCAACGACGGAGGAACGGTGAGCGAGGCAGATCCGACGACGACGGGCTCGGAGGGATACCCGGGGGTCGGCCGCGTGCTCGTGGTCATCCCGACCTACAACGAGGCCGAGAACGTCCGACTGATCACCGCCCGGGTACGCAAGGCCGTGCCGCAGGTCGACATCCTCGTCGCCGACGACAACTCGCCCGACGGCACCGGCGCCATCGCCGACGAGATCTCCGCCGCCGATGACCACGTGTTCGTGCTGCACCGCGCCGGCAAGGAAGGCCTCGGCGCCGCGTACGTCGCCGGGTTCGCCTGGGCCAAGGACAAGGGCTACGACGCCGTCGTGGAGATGGACGCCGACGGCTCGCACGCCCCGGAAGAACTGCCGAAGCTGCTCGACGCGCTGCGCGACACCGACGCCGTGCTCGGCACCCGGTACATCCCCGGCGGCAGCGTGCACAACTGGCCCATGCACCGGCTGCTGCTCTCCCGCGGCGGCAACATCTACATCCGCATGGCGCTGGGCATGCCGTTCAAGGACGCCACGGGCGGCTACCGCGCGTACCGCATGCCGGTCCTCGACGCGATCGACGTGTCGACGGTGGCGTCGCAGGGCTACTCGTTCCAGGTCGAGCTGGCCTGGCGCACGTACCGGCACGGTTTCCGCATGGCCGAGGTGCCCATCACGTTCACCGAACGCGAGCACGGCGTCAGCAAGATGAGCGGCAACATCTTCAAGGAGCAGCTGCTGCGCGTCACCGCGTGGGGAGCGGCCGCCCGCCGCGACGCGCTGCTCGACAAGCTCGGCCGCAAGCCGAAGCAGCCCTCGACCTGGCCCTGACGGCCGGCGGCGCGGCCCCGGCCCGTGCCTTTGCCGCCTCCGGCCGGTCTTGCCTCGCTGCAGCGGTCCCACGGCGGCCTCCGGCCCGGACGCTCTTGCGGCGTCCGCGGGTTCACGCCGGCTTCCCGCCGTGGACCCTTTTCCAGCGTCCACGGATTCACCCCGGCTTCCCGGCGTGGACGCTTTTCCGGCGTCCGCGGGTTCACCCCGGCTTCCCGGTCAGGACCTCGCCCGGCCGCGGAGGCGACGCCACGGTTGCAGCCGGGCTCTGGCCGGCTCCCACGGGCGCACAGGTTTCGCTCAGCACCGGCGTGTCATGCTGGAACGGTCGGTGTGACACCCGGGAGGGTGATGAGAATGCGTCGGGTCCTGCCCCTGCTCCCCGTGGCGCTGCTGCTGCTCGCGGCGGCCGAGATCGCGGTGTTCGCCGCGGTCGCCCACGCCATCGGCGCCGGCTGGGCGGTGCTGCTCATCGCCGCGTCCAGCGTCGCCGGCCTGGCCCTGCTGCGCCGCGAAGGCATCCGCGGCTGGCGCGCCTTCCGCGCCGCCGCCGAGGCCGGCCGCCCGCCCGGCGCCCAGGTCAGCAACTCCCTGATCGGCCTGCTCGGCGCGCTGCTGCTGGCCATGCCCGGCTTCATCACCGCGGTCACCGGCCTGGCACTGATCATCCCGCCGGGCCGCTACCTGGCCCGCCGCGGCGTCGAACGAGCCGCGGAACGCCGCCTGTCGGCAGCGGTCGCCGGTGACCTGTTCGGCCCCCGGCACGTCCGTGTCCACCAATCCGACCCGGTCGACGACCCCGCCCCGGCACCCCGCGCCCCGGCCGGCGAAATCATCTCCGGCGAGGTCGTCGAGGGCGACATCGTCCGCTGACCTTCCCCACCCGGCCCCGTCGCGTGCTCCGCGGGTGTCGCCGCCGTTCGGTGCGGTGCCCGCCCGCGGCCACGGACGAGATCACCAGGACCGCCGGCATCGTCCGCTGGTCTTCCCTGCGCGAACGTCCACCCCACCCGATGTGAAACGCCCGGCGCGAGCCGGGCGTTGATCTTCCGTACGCATCCGGCCGGGTCTGGCGTGTCTCTCCTCGCCCCGGACGCTCCCGGCCGCGGCTTGTCGCCCTGGCTGAACGCCAGCCGCCCCACGGGAATCGCCGAACGGAGCCCGGTCACGCAGCGTCTCCTGCGCGGTGCTGCTGCCAGGGCTGACGCGCTTGTCCTGCCCCTTGCGTCGGCGCCGGGCACAACAAAATCGCCGCCCCACCTTGTCGGCGGAACGGCGATCGAGTGTGCCGCGGGTCAGCGACCCCGGCGGGTCCGGACTTCCTGGAGCCGCTCGTTGAGGATGTCCTCAAGCTCCGAGATCGACCGGCGCTCCAGCAGCATGTCCCAGTGCGTACGCGGCGGCTTCGCCTTCTTCTGCTCCGGCTCGTTGCCGTCGACCAGTCGCGCGACGCTGCCGTCGAACTTGCATTCCCAGGTGATCGGCACCTCGGCATCGACGGCGAACGGCACCTCGAACTGGTGACCCTTCACGCACAGGTACTCGCGGGTCTGCCGGGGCGCCAGCTCCGTGTTGCGGTCGGACTCGTAGCTGACTGCGCCAAGTCGGCTGCCGCGCAGCATGCGTTCGCCCATGATCGGCCTTCCCCTCGCTCGTGGTGCTGCTTCCGTTGGTGTAACGAAAGGGACGGTCGCGAGATTCCTGGCGACCGCCGTGTGTCGACGGTGTTAACGCTTCGAGCGTAACCGGCAGGGCCCCCATCGGCCGTGTCAGGCCCGTCCTGAAGTGGACCTTGGTCCACTTTACGGGAGATTGAGCGATCTACGGATAGTGCGATCCCGGTCACTCGACCGTAAAGCTACCCGACGGCCGTACCGTCTCCTCGCCCATCGTCCACCACCGGAGAAACTTGAGCCAACCGTACCGCGACTCCCGCCCCCATCGTGGCGCCGGCGTTCGCCGCTCACCCGTCCCGTAACCGGCCGCCCGATCGCTCATCATCCGGCCGGCCTCCGCCGGGCGATCGAGGACCGCCCGCGTGCCGCTGGCGCCGCTGCCCGGTCCTGGGGGAGCACGCTGGCCGTCACCGTCGTGGGGCGCCCCCTGCTCGACGAAGCCTTCGACCGCCCGCCCGGCCGCCGGCGCCGCCGCGGTGGCTGGCCCTCGTGCGAGCCGGCGGGTGATCAGTGCCGGGCGCGGTGGAGGTGGGCTGTTTCGGCCGCGGACCAATCCGGTGCCCCCACGCGCGCCGCTGGTAGATCACGCGGTCGCCCTGACGACGGAAGGTGCCGACCCTTCAAGCTCGCCGCTGGTAGATCACCCGGTCGCCCTGACGACGGAAGGCGCCGACCCTTCAAGCTCGCCGCTCGTGGATCACCCGGTCGTCCCGGCGACGAATCTTCGTCGGCTCGGGGTCACATGGCGCTCACCGGGCCGATCCCAGCGCCGCCAGCGCCGAGGCGAGGTCGCTGACCTGCGCCGACAGCTGGGCCACGCGCGAGTGCGCGGCGTCGGCGTCGGCGCGGGCCGTCTCGAGCCGCCGGCGCAGATCCTCGGCGTCGCGCTCGGCCGCCTGACGCGCGGCCGCGGCCTCGTCGGCTGCCCGGGACACCGCGGCGCGGTCCCGGTCGGCGGTGGCGCGGGCGTCGTCGACGGTACGCCGCAACGACTCCGTCTCCGCCTTCTCCCGGGTCAGCTCGGCTCGCACGGCGGCAGCCTCCTCGGCCACGCGTTGCACCTCGGCGCGCGCCGCGTCCCGATCGGCGTGCGCGGCGCCGAGCTCGTCGTGAACCGTGTCCCGTTCCGCGCGGGCGGTGTCCCGCTCGGCCCGGGCCGTACGCAGCTCGGCCAGAGCCTGCTCGAGCTCGCGGGCACGGGTGTCGGCGTCGTGCCGGGCGGCGCCGAGCTCACGGCGTACCGAATCGGTCTCCCGGCGGGCCGCGTCCAGCTCGCGCCGCAGCTCGTCGGTCTCCCGGCGGGCAGCGTCGCGATCGGTCTCGGCCTGCGTCCGCAGGGCGGCGGCCGCGCTCGCCGCGGCCTGGGCCTCATCGCGGGCCGCGGCCGCCTGCCGTGCATCCGCCGCCGCCGTCTCGGCCAGGCGCCGCGCCGTGTCCGCGGCCTGCAGAGCGTCGTCCCGCTCGGCGCGCGCGACCACCGCCTCCTGCACGGCGGCGCCGGCGGCCTCCGCAGCCCGGTCGGCCTCCCGGCGTGCCTCGTCGCGTTCCGTGTGCGCGGCGGCGATCTGCCGCGACGTCTCGGCGCGCACCTCGGCCACCTGGCGTTCCACGCCCGCCGGGGACATCTCCGCGTGCAGGGCCTCGCTCAGCGTGCCGACCAGCTGATCGAGACGGTCGACGACCTCCCACGTCCGCGCCACCTGCCCGGCGAGACCCGGCGACGACCGGTGCCGCATCCGCACGTTGCGCGACGCGCGCTGGCACTCGCCGTCGTTGTCCCGGCAGTAGCGGAACGGCCGCCCGGCGGAAGCCCGCTGCGGAACGGGACGCCCGCAGTGCGCGCACGGCCGCGTCTCCGGCGCCGGCTCGGCGTAGGCCGCCTCGCCATGCCGCTCGGCCGGGTCGTGATGGTCCGGCTGGTCCGGGACGGTGACCGTCAGAACGGTACGCGGCTGGACCGGCCGCGAAGTCGGGGAAGCATCGTCGTGTGCCATCGCGACCAGACCCTAACGGCACCCACCGACACTTTCCGGCAACCGCGCCGCATGCGCCGTCACCCACTCCGAGCCCGGGGCGGGGCGGATCGTTCGGCAGTCAGCGGCCCGCGCCCTGCGATCGGCAACCATGCGGCACGTTGCCCGACCGGCAGCGGCACCGCACACATCGCGACCGCAGCGGAGAGGCGCACTCAGCGGCGGCGCGGAGAGGCGCGCTCAGCGACTGCCTGGTGCCATCGGTCCTGCCTCCGCATCACCATGTGGGCCCGCGCCGGTCGCCAGATGCTCGGCTGTCAGGACGCCCGCCGGCGGACGATCTCGGCGAACGCGGTCAGCCCGCGGCGGGGAAGTGCAGGCGCCAGCGGCCCGACCGGTACGTGAGCCGGGTCAGCGACAGCGGCGCGACCTCCAGGCTCCACACCGCCTCGTCCGGCAGGGTGAGGGCGTGCACCAGCGCCGCCCGTACGACGATCGGGTGGGCGACCGCGACGAGCCGTTGGCGGGCCACCTGGTCCAGCCACTCGCCGACGCGTTCGCGGACCTGTGCCAGCGACTCGCCGCCGTGCGGCGCCGCCCGCGGGTCGGTGAGCCACTCCTGCAGGCCTGCGGGATCCGCGGCGGCCGCCTCGTCCAGGGTGAGCCCGTCCCAGCGCCCGGTGTCGGGGTCGGCCAGCTGCTGCTCCACGGCCGCGGAATGGCCGAGGGCCTGCGCGGTCTCGCGGGCCGCGCGCGACGGCGCGCAGACCCACCGGTCGCCGCGGGCGAACGGGGACAGCGCGAGGGCGGCCCGCAGGCCGCCCTCGTCGATGTCGTCGTCACCGCCGAACCGTGCGCCCCGCAGTGCCGCCGTCGGGGCGCAGGCCAGCAGCCGCAGACCGCTCACACCGCCACTGGCTCCGTTTCCCCGCGCGCCGTAGCCGAGCGTGCGGTCAGCCGGGACAACAGGGCCGTGAACGCCAGCGCCAGTCCCACCCACAACGTGACCTGGGTGCCCAGCGAGCTGATCCGGAAATCCCACAGCAGGCTCGGCGGGAACGTGTCCGGCACCTCGTCGATCGACGGCAGCAGCACGTAGCCGACCGTGACCACGAGGAGGAACGCGCCCGCGCCCCCGGCGGCCCGCAACCATTCCTGAGTGCCGGCGCGCAACGACCGCGCTGCCACGACCGAGGCCCACACCGCGACCAGCCCGATCACCACGATGGACACGTAGCTGATCGTGCGCTGGTTGATCGTGGCCGGGTCGCCGACCGCCGGCGGGTTCGGCGGGTACTTCACGAACGGCACGAGCACCAGGCCCAGCAGCGCCGCGGCAGCCAGGCCGAGCGACGCCCGGGTGTCGTCGCGGGTGCGCAGGCGGCGGCGCAGCAACGCGTACGCCGTCGCGAGCAGCCCGCCCATCGCGACGCCGTACAGCGCCGTGGCCAGGATCAGGCCGCCTTTCTGCCCCTCGCGGGACACCAGTGCGTCCTCACCGTGGTGGTCGTCGCCGGCCGTGGCACCGTCCGCGTGCGCGGCGGCCTCCTCGATGGCGATCGCCGCGTCCACCGTCCGCTCACCGAACGCGTACGCGAAACCGCCGGCGAGCAGCCCGGCGATGAGGCCCGCGAGCAGGCCCCGCAGCAGGAGGGCGCCGTACGTCGGCGCGGAGCGCTGCGCCGTCAGTGACACGGGACGCCGAGCAGGTGGCGGCCGTCGTGCATCAGCTCGTGCAGGTACATGCCGCTGCGCGACACCGCACCCTGGTCGAAGGCCACCAGGTAGGCGAGGAGCAGCAGCCCCACCACGACGGCGGCAGCCGTCCACAGCACACGAGCGGACACGGCGGGCGGGTTGACCGGGCGAACCGCCTGGACCTTGGGCATAACGGATCAGACCTCCTTGCGGGATGACGCGTCCCGTATCGACAGGCCTGCGACGTGTGAGCGTCCTGACTCACGGACCCTGGACGGATCCGTTCACAGTGGCGCGACCGCACCGGATTTCCACCGGTTTCCCTCACGACGCCGCAGATGGTTCCCACAACCTAGCCGGGGGCCCGCGAGCCGGTCAATCGCGGCCCAGCTCACACCGATCCTGACAAGGTCATGGCGATCATGGCTCGGGGTCACCCGCCCCGGCGGCGGCTCGGTAGCATCCAACCCGGTCGTTGTACGGGGGTTCAGGATGATGTTCAGCAAGGCGTCGATCGTCGTCGCCGTGGCGGTCACGGCGGTGCTGCCGGCCGCTCCGGCGCAGGCCAAGGCGTACGCGTGCCCCCAGCAGCCCGGCGTGGCCAAGGTGAGCGCCGCGACGCCGTACGAGACTCAGATGTTCGCGCCCGAGCGGCTGGCGCCCTTCGCGACCGGCGCGGGCGTGCGCGTGGCCGTGCTCGACTCCGGTGTGGACGACACCCACCCGCAGCTACGCGGGCAGGTCGCGCGCGGCAGCGACTTCCTGCACGGCAATGCCGACGGGCGGCAGGACTGCGTCGGGCACGGCACCGCGGTGGCCAGCATCATCGCCGCCCGCCACCTGCAGGGCTCGGGCCTGCAAGGGCTCGCCCCCGGCGCCACGATCGTCCCCGTGCGCGTCAGCGAGCAGATCGACACGGCCGGAAGCGCCCCCAGCGGCGAGCAGACCAGCCCCGCGACGTTCGCCCAGGCCATCGACTGGGCGGCCAGCCCGACCGGCGGCAACGCGGACGTCATCAACATGTCGCTGGTCATGACCCAGGAGAACGACCAGGTCCGCTCCGCCGTCGCCCGCGCCGTCAGCCGCGGCGTCGTCATCGTCGCCGCGGTCGGCAACGACGGCGGCCCGGACGGCGCCAACCGGAAACCGTTCCCGGCGGCGTTCGACGACGTGATCGGCGTCGGCGCCATCAATGTCGACGGCGTGCGCGGCGACTTCAGCCAGCACGGCAAGTACGTCGATGTGATGGCTCCCGGTGTCGACGTCACGTTCGCCGCCCGCCGCGCCGGGCACACCAGCGGCAGCGGCACGAGCTATGCCACGCCGTACGTCGCCGCGACCGCCGCGCTGGTCAGGCAGCGGTTCCCATCCCTGACCCCGGCCCAGGTCATTCGGCGCATCCTGGCCACCACCGATCCCGCTCCGGGAGGTGCGCACAGCCCTGAATACGGCTACGGCATCGTCAACCCGTACCGCGCCCTCACCGAGACGCTCGGCCCGGAGAGCCCGGCGGCGCCCCCGCCGATGGTGATGCACACCGAGAACCCGGCCGCCGTGGCCCTCGCGGCCCGCCGCGCCGAAGCCCAGGACATGTCCCTGATCGTCGCGGCGGTCGGGGCGGGGGTGGTGGTGCTGGTCGTGCTGCTGGCCGCGGCGATACGCCACGGCCGCCGCCGCGGCTGGCGCCCGGCAACACCGGCGGCGCCGGCTGACACTGCTGACAGCTGACGGCTGACACTGCTGACAGCTGATCCGGCTGACGGCTGGTCCAGCCGACCGGCTGCCACGTGCCCGGAACGGCGGTCGGGCCGGGCGTAGGGCACCAGGCCCGGCGGCAACCAGCGGCGGCCCGGCGGGTGAACTGGCGCGGCGGCTGAACCAGGAGGACCACCGCGACGGCGATCACCCGGTGAGCAGTGCGGGTCTGGACGCAGGCAACCGCGCCGGCGCCGACGAGACCCGGCCGGCCGGAGACGGCCAGCGAGACCCATCGGCGAGACCCGGCCGACCAGAGCCGGGCCACGGGAAATGGGCGGCCGGCGCGTGCCGAACGCTCGGTCGGCGTCTTACGTGCCGCAGAACGTTCGGTATGCGCCGAAGTCCGGCGGTGCTGGGGCTGCGTACCGTTCCAGGCCCGGGCGCTGCGTGAACGGCTGCCGGACGACGTCGACCAGGCGGGAGAACGGGTCGAGGTCGCCCTCGGTCGCGGCGGTCAGCGCCTCCTCGACCAGGTGGTTGCGGGGGATGTACAGCGGGCTCACCCGGTCCATCGCCTCCGGGTCCGGGCGCAGCGCTCGCCAGCGGGTCAGCCAGGCCTCGATGGCTTCCGGGTCCAGGAACAGTCGCCGGACCGGGTCGATGTCGCCGCGGGCTGCTTCGGCCAGGGCGCGGAAGAAGGTGGTGAAGTCGGCGCGGCTCTCCTGCAGGCTCGGCAGGAGTTCGTCGACCAGCGGCGACACCGTCGCATCGTCGGTGTCCGCGGGGAGGCCCAGTTTGGTGAGCAGGCCCTGCGACCAGGCCTGGGCGTACTGCGGGCGGTATCCGTTCAGGGCTTGGGTGGCCAGTTCGACCGCCTGCTCCTGGTCGTCGTGCAGCAGCGGGAGCAGGGATTCGGCGAGGCGCGCCAGGTTCCATTCGGCGACGACCGGCTGGTTGCCGTACGCGTATCGGCCGGCGTGGTCGATGGAGCTGTAGACCGTCGCCGGGTCGAAGGCCTCCAGGAACGCGCACGGGCCGTAGTCGATGGTCTCGCCGGAGATGGTCATGTTGTCGGTGTTCATGACGCCGTGGACGAAGCCGGTGAGCATCCACCGCGCCACCAGGGCGGCCTGGGCGGCGACGACCGCCTCGAACAGCGCGAGGTACGGCCGCTGCCCCTGCGCCGCCTGGGGGTGGTGGCGGCCGATCGCGTGGTCGGCGAGGCGGCACAGCAGGCCGGTGTCACCCGTGGCGCGGGCGTACTGGAAGCTGCCGACCCGCAGGTGGCTCGCCGCGACCCGGGCCAGGACCGCGCCGGGCAGCGGGGTTTCGCGCTGCACCTGGCGGCCGGTGGCGACGACGGCCAGCGAACGGGTCGTCGGGATGCCGAGGGCGTGCATGGCCTCGCTGATCACGTACTCGCGCAGCATCGGAGCGACCGCGGCGAGGCCGTCGCCGCCGCGGGCGAACGGCGTGCGTCCCGAGCCCTTCAGATGCAGATCACGGCGGCCGTCGGCCAGCTCGCCGAGCAGCAGCGCACGACCGTCGCCGAGGCGGGGGACGAAACCGCCGAACTGGTGCCCGGCGTACGCCTGCGCGACCGGCTCGGCCTCGGCCGGCAGCCTCGTCCCGGTCAGCAGCCCCACCCCGTCCGGCGTGCGCAGCCAGTCCGGGCCCAGGCCCAGCTCGGTGGCCAGCCGGTCGTTGAGCACCAGCAGGCGCGGCTCCGGCGGCTCGGCGGCCTGCCAGGCGACGGCCATCTCGGGCAGCTCACGGGCGTAGCGGGTGCCGAGGACCACGGTCGTGGGGGATGCGATGCTCACCTGTCGACCGTACCGGTGGCCGCCGGTAGGTGGTCCGCGGCCGAGTCGCGCAGCGCCGCGACGAACGCGGCGATCGCGGGGTGGGCGCCCGCCCCGCGACGGTACGCGATCCGCGTGCGCCGCCGGGCCGGAAGCGTGCTGAGGCGTACGCCGCCCGCCGGCGAGGCGCCCCGAGGCGACGTGCGGTCGACCACGACCGGCGAAGCGCCGGCGGCGACCGGGCCGGCGGCGAGCTGCGGGACCAGGGACACTCCCTGGTCCGCGGCGACCAGCGCCAGCACCGTGGCGAAGTCGTCGGCGTAGTGCCGGGCCCGGGGTACGAAGCCCGCCGCGCGGCAGACCTGCACCGTGACCGTGTGGCAGAGGGTGCCGGGCGACGGCAGGATCCACGCGGCGTCGTGGCACTGCTCGACGGTGGTCCGCGGGGACGTGGCCGGGGTGGCCAGGTGCACTGTCTCGTCGAGCAGGGCTGTGCTGTCCAGGCCGGGTTCCGGCGCGGCGGGTGCCAGGTCGTAGTCCTGCACGAGCCCGACGTCGAGGCGGCGCTCGCGCAGCGCCCGGGGGACCGCGACGGGGTCGAGCTCGGTGACCCGCAGGTCCAGGCCCGGGTGGTCACGGCCCAGCCGGATGAGGGCAGCAGGCAGCAGCGTACGGGCCGCGGTCGGGAACGCGCCGATGCTCAGCGGGCCGGTGAGCCCGGCGGACAGCTGGGCCAGCGCCGCGGTGGCGCGTTCGAGGGCCGCCAGGACCGCTTCGGCGTGGGCCACCAGCGTGTGCCCGGCGGCGGTGAGCGTGACGCGCCGGCCGGAGCGTTCGAGCAGCTCGGTGCCGGCCTCGCGTTCGAGGGCGGACAGTTGCTGCGACACCGCGGACGGCGTGTACGAGCGGGCCTGCGCGACTGCTGCGATGGTGCCGAGCCGGTCGAGGTCGCAGAGCAGGGTGAGCCGGCGCACGTCGAGCATCAGTTCAGCTTACGGTTCACCGTACATATGTGAACTGGACCTTATGGTTGGTGGGTTCCAGGGTGAAGGCATGACGTTCTCCGGTGTCTTCGTGCCGCTGATCACTCCCTTCGACCGCGCGGGCGCGGTCGCTCTCGATGCGTTGGAGGCGCTGGCGCACGACGTGCTGAGCGCCGGGGCGCGGGGCCTGGTGGCGCTGGGCACCACAGGCGAGCCGGGTTCGCTGACCGAGGCCGAGCGCGGTGACGTGGCCGGCGTGCTGGCGCGTGTCTGCCGCGAGCGGGACGCGCCGCTGATCGTGGGCGGCGATCCGCAGCGGGTGCCCGCACACGCAGCCGCGGTGCTGGCCCTCGTGCCGCCGTTCGTACGGCCCGGCGAGAACGGTGTCGTCGCCTACTTCACCGACCTGGCACGCCGCAGCCCCGCCCCGTTGATCGTCTACCACGTGCCGTACCGCACCGGGCAGCCGCTGTCGGCGGCGACGCTTCGCCGGATCGCCGGTATCGGCAACGTCGCCGGGGTGAAGCTCGCGACCGCGGCGATCGACGTCGAGACGGTGGCTCTGCTCGCCGATGCACCGCCCGGTTTCGCCATCCTCGGTGGCGACGACGCGTTCCTGTCGCCCCTGCTGGCGATGGGTGCGCACGGCGGGATCCTCGCCTCCGCCCACGTGCGGACGGACCGGTTCGTGGAGCTCACCGAGGCGTGGAAGCGAGGCGACGCCGCCCGGGCGCGGGAGATCGGCAACCGGCTCGCGGCCCTGTCGATCACCTTGTTCGCCGAGCCCAACCCGGCGGTGGTCAAGGCCGTGCTGCACGCTCACGGCCGGATCCCGACCCCTCGCGTACGGTTGCCGCTGCTCGACGCGTCGCCGCGGGCGTTGGACGCGGCGCTGGCGGCGCAATCCGGTTGCGGCGGGGACACGGTGACGGCAGGGTCGGGGCGTGCGGATGCGCGAGATCACCATTTCCGATGAGCGGGCCGGACCGTACGGGATCACCGCCGGGCCCGACGGCGCGCTGTGGCTGACTTTGACGCACAGCGGTCACGTCGCCCGGGTCGATGCCGGTGGTGACGTGACGACGGTGGACGCCGGCGGGCCGGCGGCGCAGCCGGCGCTCATCACGGCCGGGCCGGACGGCGCGCTGTGGTTCACGTGCACCCGCGACGATCACATCGGGCGGGTCACGGCCGGTGGCGCGGTGACCCGGTTCGCCCTGCCGGCCGGCTGCGGGCCGTACGGGATCACCGCCGGGCCCGACGGCGCGCTGTGGTTCACGCAGATGAACGCCGACCGGATCGGGCGGATCAGCCCGGACGGGGTGATCACCGACTTCCCGCTGCCGGTCAGCGGCGGGTTCGCCTCGGCGATCACGGCCGGGCCGGACGGCGCGCTGTGGTTCACGCTCAACCAGGCGAACGCGGTCGGCCGGATCACCGTGGACGGCGACGTGCGGCTGCACGCGCTGCCCACCGCCGGCGCCGCGCCCGTCGGGATCGCCGCCGACGGCGAGGCCGTGTGGTTCGTCGAGATCGGCGCCGGGCAGGTGGGCCGGATCATGCCGGACGGGCACGTCACCGAGGTGGCGTTGCCGGACCGGGCGGCGCGCCCGCACGCCGTCGTGGCGGCCGGTCGCGGTGACCTGTGGTTCACCGAGTGGGGCGCCAACCGGGTGGGCCGGCTCCGCGCGGGCTCGGCGAACGGCGACAGAGCCGGCGCGGCGAGCGGCGACATCGCCGGCGCGGCGATCGCGGAGTACGACCTGCCGACGGCGGCGTCGGAACCGCACGGGCTCACGGTCGCCGCGGACGGCGCGGTGTGGGTGGCGCTGGAGATCGGCCGGCTGGTACGTCTGGAGCCATGAACCCCGACGACGTGAGGGCGTGGCTGCGTGAGCGCGGCGCCGAGACGATCGACCATCCGGGCGGCACCCTGTACGCGCACCTCGGCCGCGTCCACGACCGGCTGGGCGCGCTCGGGCACGGCCGCGACGTGTGCCTCGCCGGTCTGGCGCACGCCGCGTACGGCACCGACGGCTTCGACCTGACGCTGTGCGACCCGGCCGACCGGGGGCCGTTGCGGGCGCTGGTGGGCGCGCGCGCCGAGGCGCTGATCCACACGTACGGCGGCTGCGACCGGTCCGCGACCTGGGACGCGTTCGGGCGTACCCGCCGGGTGGTGGACCGGTGGAGCGGGCAGCCGGTCGTGCTGGGCGACGAGGACACCACCGCGTTCGCGGATCTGAGCATCGTCAACGAGCTCGACGTGTGTGAGCAGGACCCGCGCATCGCCGAGCGCCACGGGTCCTACTTCCGCACCGTCTTCGCCTCGTGGCGTGCCGTCGCATCCCCGGCATTGGTAGAGGAGCTCGACCGCCTCGCCTGACCGATCGGGCCTTCCGGACGGGGCGGCGGGTCAGCCGCCGATGCCTGCGGCCTTGCAGGCGGTGGCGTACTGGCCCGCGCACAGCGAACCGGGCGTCACGAACCCGTCCTTGATGACCGTGGTGGCGATGTTGTCGCGGGTGACCGCCACCGGGTCGAGCAGGAACGACGGGACCTGGCCCGCCTTGTTGTCGACGGTGGCCGGTGCCTGGGGGCGTTGCCCGCGCAGCAGGTCGTTGGCGAGCTCGGCGGCCTTCTCGGCTTCGGGCCGGATCGCCTTGTACACGGTCATGTACTGCTGGCCGGCGAGGATGCGCTGCAGGGCGCCGGTCTCGGCGTCCTGCCCGGTGACCGGGACGTTGCCGAGCCCGGCCGCCTGCATCGCGGCGATGGCCCCGCCGGCGGTGCCGTCGTTGGCCGCGTACACGCCGATGATCTTCTGGCCGCGCAGCGCGGCGAGGGCCCTGGTGGTCCACGCCTTGGCGTTGTCCGGGTTCCAGTCGATGGTGTCGTACTCGCCGGCGACGCTCACCTTGCCGTCCAGGCCGGCGTGGGCGCCCTGCTTGAACAGCGTCGCGTTGTTGTCGGTCGGCGAGCCGTTGATCCACAGGATCTTGCCGGAGCCGGCCCCGGCGCCCAGCGCGTCGAGCAGCGCCTTGGCCTGCAGGCTGCCGACCTTGGCGTTGTCGAAGGAGATGTAGTAGTCGACGGGGACGCCCAGCACGAGCCGGTCGTACGAGATGACCGGCACGTTCTTGGTCTTGGCCAGGGTGACGATCTGACCGGCCGCGACGCTGTCCACCGGGGTGAGCACGAGCACCTCGGCGCCCTTGTCGAGGGCGTCCTTGGCCTGCTCCAGCTGCTTGGCCGCGTCCTGGGCGGCGTTGCGGTAGTCGACCGTGCAGCCGGGGCACAGCTCCTTGAGCTTCTGCGCGAAGTACGGCTGATCCGCGGCTTCGTACCGGCTGGCGGCCATCTCGGGCAGCAGCAGCGCCACCCGGGCCTGCGGCCCGCTGGCCTGCAGGGAGGTGGCCGCTTCCGAACTGCCGGTGAGGCCGCAGCCGGCGAGGGCGAGGGACACGGTCAGCCCCAGGCCGGCCAGGCGCGCGGCGGCGGTGGTGAGCAGACGCATCGGGAACTCCGCTTTCGATCGATTCGGGCTGGTGGTCGGCACGGCGGTTCAGCTGCGGAACTGCGAGACGACGGTGTGCATCTCGGTGGCCATGCGGGCCAGGTCCTGCACCGCCTGCACGGTGCTGCCGACGCCTTCCTGGGTGGTCTCGGTGGCGGTGGCGACACCGCCGACAGTCTCGGCGATCTCGCTGGAACCCACGGCGGCCTGCGAGATGCTGCGGCTGATCTCCTCCGTCGTGGCGGCCTGTTCCTCGATCGCCGCGGCGATCGTGCCCTGTAGGTCGCTGACCTGCGCGATCACGGCACTGATCCGGTCGATGCTGGCCACCGCGGCGTCGGTGTCGCCCTGGATGGTCTTGACGCGCCGGTTGATGTCCTCGGTGGCCTTCGCGGTCTCCTGCGCGAGGTCCTTGACCTCCGCGGCGACGACGGCGAAGCCCTTGCCGTACTCACCGGCGCGCGCGGCCTCGATGGTGGCGTTGAGCGCGAGCAGGTTGGTCTGCTCGGCGATCGCGGTGATCACGTCGACGACCGCGCCGATCTCGGTGGACGACGCGCCGAGCTTGCCGATCGTCGTGGTCGCCGCCGCGGCGGCGGTGGCCGCCTCGGCAGCCACGGTGGCCGCCTGGGTCGAGCTGCGGGAGATCTCCTCGATCGAGATGCCCATCTCCTCGGTACCGGCGGCGACCGAGCCGACGTGCGAGCTGACCTGCGCGGCGGATCCGGCGACGATCCCGGCGCGCCGGTTGGCGTCGACGGCGCTGTCGCCGATCTGGGTGCCGATCGCGATCAGTTCTTCGGTCGCGGCGGCCAGCGAGGACGCGTTCTCGCTGAGCGCGTGAACGGCGTCGCGGGTACGGGCGTTGGCCACGGCCAGGTCCCGCGCCATCTGCCCGACCTCGTCGCGCGAGTCGATCGTGACCTGGGCGGTCAGGTCGCCGGCGGCGACGGCGGCCAGGACGGCGCGGATCCGCTGGATCGGCTTGGCGATCATGGCGGCCATCAGCCGGCTGAGCAGGAACGCCACCACCAGGCCGGCCACCAGCGCGATGATCATCAGGGTCCGGGCGGTGTGGTAGGTGTTGTCGGCGGACGCGGCGGCCTGCTGACCGCTGGTCTGCTCGTAGGCCTGCAGCTCGGCGAGCGCCGTCATCGCGTTGTCGCTGATGATCTGACCGTCGCCGAGGTACGCCTGCTGGAAGTCGGCGGTCTGCTTGCCGGCGATCAGCGGCATCAGCCGGTGATCGCGGACATTGCGGTACGCGCCCCACCAGATCTCGAACTTGTCGAGGCGGGCGCGCTGGTCCGCGGTCCGCACCGTGGACCGGTAGGCCGCGACTTCCTGGTCGAGACGCTTGTCGGTGGCCGCGATGTCGTCGCTGAACGACTTGGCGGCGACCGGGCCGTTCGACAGCGCGAGGTTCGCCAGGTCGTTCTGCACCTTGAGCGCCGCGGAGTTGATCGCGGAGAGATGCGCGGAGGGCTGCAGGTTGCGGGAGTACAACTCGGCGGCCTTGCTGTTGACCTGCCCGAGCCCGGCCACGCCGACGCCGAGCAGCGCCGCGCTGATCGCGCAGCACACCGCGACCAGGACGAGAAGCTTGCGCAGCACCGGCAGGTCGGCCAGCCACTTCAGCGGCGACATCCGCCTGCGAGACCCCTTCACGGACGGTTTCCCGTTCCCCCGCACCTTCCCCACCCGCTGCCTCCTCGGCCCGCGACGCGACAACGCTTGGACGCGTCGTCTCACCCGTCGCCATACCATCGACCGCCTGGGCACCCCGGCTGAATGTCAGTGACCCGGCTCTCAGCCGCAGACCTGCGGGGCAATTACTGGATTGCTAATACCGGTAATCCATTAATCCTGGAACCGGACATAACAGACACACACCATAATGACAGTTATGTGATTACAACACACTAGCTGTATGGTGTAGTTATGCCTGATGAGCTGGTGTTCTGCGCGAAGTGCGGCGAGACGAAACCCCGTGACGCGTTCTACGACCAGCTGCACACCACGAAACCGCGCCGTCCCTGCAAGACCTGTATCAGCAACTACAAGCGTGCGCGGTATGCCGCCAAAGACGGTGACAAGGTTTCGCATGCGCAGGTGCTTCGCGAGAAGTACCAGCTGACCCCCGCGGAATACGACCGGATGCTCGCTGATCAGCAGGGTTTGTGCGCGATCTGCCGCAAGGCCGAGACCGCGCGGGGCCGTGGCGGCGCCCCGCGGCGACTTGCGGTCGACCACGACCATCGCAGCGGCGTGGTTCGGCAGCTGCTGTGCCACCGGTGCAACCTGGTCACCTGGGCAGTGGAGGAGAATCCTTCCCTGCTGGACGCGGTACGGGCCTACCTGCAACGGCACACGTCCCCGGGAGACCCGGAACCATCAGGCTGACCAGGAACCGGTCTGTCAGAGGCCTTTCAGGACGCGATGGAGTGCCTCGCGGCCCGCGGGTCCCCAGTGCGGTTTGCCGCCGGGCAGGCCTCGGTCGCCGTTCTGGCCCATCAGCATCAGGAACAGGCACTTCAGGGCGGCCAGCCCGCGCGCCCGCCGGATCGTCGCCTCGTCCGCCCGGGCGTAGGCGTCGAAGAACCGTGCGGCGCCTCCCTCGGGCAGCAGCAGCCAGGCGGCCCCGAGGTCCCACGCCGGGTCGCCGGCGAAGAGCGCGCCGAAGTCGACGATGCCCGCCAGGGTGCCGTCGGCGACGACGACGTTCGCGGGGTGCAGGTCGCCGTGGACCCATACCGGTGGTCCTGGCCATGCGGAGGTGGCCGCCGCGTCGTCCCACACGGCCCGGACGTCGTCCCCGGCGAAGCCGGAGCCGGCCAGGTCCACCGCGGCCAGGAAGTGCTCGAAGCCGCCCCGGGAGTCCTTGGGGTGGGTGCCGAAGTCGGTGGCGGGCGGCGCGTCGGCGGGCGCCTGTACGTGCAGCGCGGTGAGGAACGCCGCCAGCGCGTCGGCCGCGTGGTCGCCGCGGGTGATGGTGGCGTGGTCCAGGGGCTCGCCGTGGACCCAGGTCATGACCGTCCACAGCTTGGGGAAGCGCGCGGAGGGCGTACCGCTGCGTACCGGGGTGGGGATCGGCAGCGGCAGGCGGGGGGCGAGCGTCGGCAGCCAGCGGCGTTCCTTGAGCTGCAGGTCGGGGCTCGGGTCCATCCGTTGCAGGCGGACGGCCAGGTCGTCGCCGAGGCGCCACATCTGGTTACCCCAACCGCCCGCCACCTCGCGCAGGGACAGCCCGGCCAGGTCCGGATGCTGCTCGCGCAACAGGTCGCGGACCAGATCCTCGGTTGCCTCGGACTTCGTCATGGCTCGCCACCGTACGTGGCTTCGCTAGCCTGACCGTGAACGGACGGAGGGGTGGATCTCTTGGTCACCGACCCTACCCTGGCCCGGATCAACGACGGGGTGCAGCTGCACCACGGTGCAGGCCGTCGCGACGCCGCCCGCCGCTTGTTCGAGCAGGTCTGGACCGACATCGGCGGAGAGACCGGCGATCCGCTGCACGTCTGCGTCCTGGCGCACGCCATGGCCGACGTGCAGGCCGACGTCGGCGAGGAGCTGCTCTGGGACCAGCGCGCCCTGGCCGCCGCCGACCGTCTCACGGACGACCGTGTCGCGCAGGCCGGGGTGATGCTGCCGCTGGCCGGTCTGTACCCGTCGCTGCATCTCAACCTGGGCGAGTGCTACCGCAAGCTCGGCGATCTCGGCCGGGCCCGCGAGCATCTTCAGCTGGCGCAAGCCGGGATGGGGGCGCTGGGCGATGACGCGTACGGGCGGCTGATCCGCGCCGGCGCGGAGCGGCTAGAGCGGCTACTCACCGGCCGTCAGGAGTGAGGTGGCCAGGCGTTCCGTACGGTCCTCGTCGTCGTCCAGCGCGATGACCACGAAGCTCGACCCCTCGCCGGCGACGCGGACCAGCTGCGTGCAGACCCCGGCCCAGCGGCCGCCATGGCGGTGGATCCGGCGTCCGGCATGCTCGCGGACGCCGAGACCCCACGCGTAGTCGAGCGGGGTGCCGTCGTCGAGGCGCCCGGGCGTCTGCAGGAGTTCGGACACGCCGAGCTCGTCGCGCTCCAGCGCGTCGTTCCAGCGGATCAGGTCCGGGGCCGTGGACCACATGCCCCCGTCGCCGAGCGACAGCGCGGCCGGACACTGTGCGGGGGTCGGCGCCGCGCCGGGCGGGTGCGGCGCAGGGCCGGCCCAGTAGCGCGTGGCGGACATCCCGAGCGGCCGGAACACGTTGTCGTCGGCGAAGGCGGGCAACGGCCGGCCCGCCGCGCGTTCCACGACGACGGCCAGGCAGACGTACCCGGCGTTGCAGTAGCGGAATGCCGTTCCCGGCGTGCCGTCCAGCCGGTCGTGGCGGGTGAGCGCCTCGATGACGCCGGCGGTGGTGCGGTCGAGCCCGGCCCGGTCGAGATCGTCGAAGTCGACGCCCTCGGGCAGGCCGCTGGTGTGATGGATCAGGTGGCGCACGGTGATGCCGTGCGCCCATGCCGGCAGCTCAGGCATCCACTGCGCCAGCGTGGACGAGGTGTCCAGCCGTGCCCGCTGGACGAGCAGCGCTGCGCAGGCGGCGGTGACCTGTTTGGACAGCGACGCGGTGTAGAGCACCGTGTCGGCGCTCAGCCCGCGGGTCAGGAAGACCGGCGGCTCGCCGCGCTGCCGCACGCCGACCACCAGCGGCTCGTCGGCGCCGAAGCCGGCCTGCTGGATCAGAGCCGCAGTGCTGTCACGCAGTCCGAGCGCCATGCCGCACGTTGTATCCGGCAGGATCGCCACCGGGCAATCGATTAGGTCACGGGACCGGGGGTCGGGATGGCGTTGTCGGTGGAGGACAGGCTTGCCGTGCACGAGCTGATGTCGCTGCACGGCCACCTGATGGACGACGGTGAGTTCGAGCGGATGAGCGAGCTGTTCAGCGCCGACGTCGTCTACGACGTGTCCGCGTTCGGCCTCGGTGAACTGCGCGGGTACGCCGCGATCACCGAGGCCAGCCGCGCGGTCGGGGACGCGAACCCCGTCGGTCATCACGTCACGAACGTCTGCGTGAGCGAGGACGCGGACGGCGTGGTGCGGGTGCGGTCGAAAGGGATCGGGATCTACGCCGACGGGCGTGCGGGCAGCGTCGTCTACGAGGATGTCGTACGCAGGGAGGCGGGCGGGTGGCGGATCGCCGTCCGTAAGGTCATTCCGCGGCGTGCGCCCCTGCGTCCGTGATCGTCGCGTTGAGGCGGGCGGCCTGGCGGGTGAGGTGGTCGCGTTCGGCCGCGCTGTGCGCCGCCCGGGCCGCCTGCGCATAGAGCTGCGCCGCCCGGGCCGGGTCACCGTCGCGTTCGCGCAGGTACGCCGCGACCGCCGCGTACCGGGGCAGGGCCGGGTCGAGTTCGGCCAGGGCGGCCAGTCCCGCCCGGGGGCCGTCGGCCTCGCCGATGGCGACGGCGCGGTTGAGGCGGGCCACCGGGCTGCCGGTGAGGCGGACCAGTTCGTCGTACCACTCGACGATCTGGACCCAGTCGGTCTCCCCGGCGGTGCGGGCGTCGGCGTGCAGCGCCGCGATGGCCGCCTGGGCCTGGAACTCGCCGAGCCGGTCGCGCGCCAGGGCGCTCTGCAGGATGTCGACGCCTTCGGCGATCATGCGGGTGTCCCACCGGCTGCGGTCCTGCTCGGCCAGGGGGATGAGCCGGCCGGCGGGGCCGGTGCGGGCCGTACGCCGGGCGTGGTGCAGCAGCATGAGGGCGAGCAGGCCGGCGACCTCCTCGTGGTCGATGCGCGCCGCGAGCTGGCGGGTCAGCCGGATCGCCTCCTCGGCCAGGTCGACGTCGCCGGAGTAGCCCTCGTTGAAGACCAGGTAGAACACGCGCAGCACGGTGGCGACGTCGCCGGGCCGGGTGAAGCGGACGTCGGAGACGGTGCGTTTGGCCCGGCTGATCCGCTGGGCCATGGTGGCCTCGGGTACGAGGTACGCCTGCGCGATCTGGCGGGTGGTGAGGCCGCCGACCGCGCGCAGGGTGAGCGCGACGGCCGACGACGGGGTCAGGGACGGATGGGCGCACAGGAAGTACAGCTGCAGGGTGTCGTCGACCGCTTCGCCGGGACCGGGTGGCGGCTCGGCGTCGGCGCGGATCTCGCGCCGGCGGCGGGAGCTGTCCGCGCGGGTGGCGTCGAGGAATTTGCGCCAGGCGGCGGTGACCAGCCAGCCCTGGGGGTCGCGGGGCTGCTCGTGCGGCCACGCGCGCAGCGCCTCGACCAGGGCGTCCTGCACCGCGTCCTCGGCCGCCGCGAAGTCGGCTCCGCGGCGGACGAGGACGCCGATGACGGCGGGGGTGAGCGTGCGCAGCAGCGCCTCATCCACGGTGGGTCACTCCGTGATGGTCGGCGGCTCGGTCAGGAAGGGGCGCACTTCCAGCCACTCGTGGATCGGCTTGCCGCCGGCGCCGGGGGCCGCGGACAGCTCGCCGGCCAGGTCGAGGGCCCGCTCGTACGTCTCGACGTCGATGATCATCCAGCCGGCGATGAGGTCCTTGGTCTCGGCGAACGGGCCGTCGGTGACCGGCGGGCGGCCCTCGCCGTCGTAGCGCACGAAGGTGCCCTCCGGCGACAGCGCCTGGCCGTCGACGAACTCGCCGGTGCTCTCCAGCCGGGCGGCGAAGTCCTGCATGAACTGGATGTGGGCCGAGACCTCCTCGGGGGTCCACTTGTCCATGGGTACGTCGTTGACCGGCGCCGGCGCGCCGCGGTAGTGCTTGAGCAACAGGTACTTGGCCATGGTGAGCTCCTCGGTGCGGTACGGCCATTCTCGCCGTGTTCGCAGCGGGGACGCAGCAGCGGGTCCGTTCTCGACATGGCGGCGCAAGATTTTTTCCGGGGCCGGACCGGACCGGGCACACCGGGTCTGAACCGCTTGCGCGTTCGGGGCGTGTGCAGCAGGTAGGGGTAGGCTGCTGCCTTCCGTCGCAGAAAACAAAGGATCGTTCAGGGTGTCTCGTCCGCGCCGCGCCGCCGGGTGGATCGCCACCGGCCTTGCCGCTTCCGTGGTCTTCCTGGCACTGGTCGTGCCCGACCAGGTCACCCGGCTGCCGCCCGGGGCGTCGCCGTGGGCGACGCTGCTGCGCGTACCGCTGGAGGCGCTGGCCGTCGCCGCCGTCCTGCTGGCGCTGCCGGCGCGGGCGCGGGTGGTCACCGCCGGGGTGCTCGGCGCGCTGCTCGGGGTGCTGACCGTCGTCAAGGTGGTCGACGTCGGGTTCTTCGCCGTGCTGTCGCGCCCGTTCGACCCGGTGCTGGACTGGCCGCTGTTCGCCGACGGCTACCGGTTCGTCGAGGGCTCGGCGGGTGGCGCGGCGGCGGTGGGGGCGCTCGTGGGGGCGATCGCCCTTGCTGTGTCCGTACCTGTGGTCATGGTCCTCGCGGTGCGGCGTCTGGCCGCCGTCGCGGCCCGGCACCGGCGGCCGGCTCGCGTGTCCGTCGGGGTCGCCGCCGTGGCGTGGCTGGTCCTGGCCGTGCTGGGCACGTCGCTGGTGCCCGGGGTGTACGTCGCCTCCGACAGCGCGGTCGCGCTGGCCCGCGACAGCGTCCTGACCGTTCCCGCGGCGATCCGCGACAAGCGGACCTTCACCGCCGAGGTCGCCGCCGACGCGTTCCGCGGCACCGCGCCGGAGCAGCTGCTCGGCGGGCTGCGCGGCAAGGACGTGGTGTTCGCCTTCATCGAGAGCTACGGCCGCTCGGCGATCGAGGACCCGGCGCTGGACACGACGGTCCGCGCGGCGCTGGACACGGGCACCAGGCAGTTGCGCGACGCCGGCTACGCCGCCCGCAGCGGTTTCCTCACCTCGCCGACCGCGGGCGGGGGCAGCTGGCTGGCGCACTCCACGTTCCAGTCCGGGGTGTGGATCGACAACGAGCAGCGTTACCGCAGCCTGGTCTCCGGCGACCGGCTCACCCTGACCGGGGCTTTCAAGAAGGCCGGCGCGTGGCAGACCGTCGCGGTCGAGCCGGGGGTCACGTACGCGTGGCCCGAGGCGCAGTTCTACGGCTACGACAAGCTGTACGACTCGCGCACGCTGGGCTATCACGGGCCGGTGTTCGGGTGGGGGCCGGTTCCGGACCAGTTCGCGCTCAAGTCGTTCACCGACGCCGAGTACGCCCGGCCCGGCCGTGCGCCGCTCATGGCGGAGCTGACCTTCGTGTCCAGCCACACCCCGTGGGCGCCGCTGCCCTCGCTGGTCGGCTGGGACGAGCTCGGCGACGGCTCCATGTACGCCGCCCAGCACGCGCGGGGGCAGAGCGCCGCGCAGGTCTGGAAGGACCCGGTACGGGTACGCGCGGCGTACGCCCAGTCGATCACGTACTCGATCGACAGCCTGGTGTCGTGGGTGCGCACGTACGGCACGGACGACCTGGTGCTGGTGTTCCTCGGCGACCATCAGCCCGCGCCGGTGGTGGTCGGCGACAAGGCCGGCCGCGACGTGCCGGTGACCGTCGTCGCGCACGACCCGGCGGTGCTGGACCGCGTGGCCTCGTGGGGCTGGACCGACGGGCTGCGCCCGGAACCGCAGGCCCCGGTGTGGCGCATGGACCAGTTCCGCGACAAGTTCCTCACCACGTTCGCCGCGGCGACGGCCCCGCGGCCGCTGTCCCCGCCCCGGTAAATGGGGTGTCGCCGGGCGGTGCGGGGTCTACGGTCTGCCGCATGACGTCTCGCACCATCCGGGTCACCGTCCGCGGCGCCTTCGACGCCCTCACCGGCGCCCAGCGCGCCGAGCTGCTCGCCGCCGCGGACCGGCACGACGTGGCGTTCGCCGCGTTCACCGCCGAGGGCACGATGACCTACGACATCGCCGCGCGCCCGTTCTTCACCTTCCGCTACACCGAGACGGTGGCCGGGGAGGGCGACATCCCCGCGGTGACGGCCCGGGCGCAGGCGGCCGCCGAGCAGTGGTGCGCCTCGCGCGGCTACGGCTTCAAGAACCTGAGCGCGCAGGCGGTGGACCTGTCGCAGACGCCGCTGGGCAGCCGCGGCCGGCGCGAGGCCGCCCGCAACGGCTAGAGGGCAGCCAGCTCGGCGCCGGTGAGCCGCAGCTTGCCCGCGGCCATGTTCTGCTCCAGGTGCTCGACGTTGCCGGTGCCGGGGATCGCGAGCACGTGCGGACCCCGGTGCAGGATCCACGCCAGCCGGATCTGGTGCTCGGTGACGCCGTGCGCGGCCGCGGCCGCGCGCAGCGCGGCGCCGCCCGGGCCGCCGGTCGCTCCCTGTTCGCGGCCGGACCCGGCCAGGGAGAAGTACGGCACGAACGCGATGCCGCGCCGGGCACATTCGTGCAGCAGGGCCGTGCCGTCGGCGTCGCGCAGGTCGAAGCCGTACTCGTTCTGCACGCACGCGACCGGCGCGATCGCCTGGGCCTCGTCGAGGTGGTGCGGCCGTACGTTGGAGATGCCCAGGTGCCGGATCAGGCCCTCGCGGCGCAGGTCCGCCAGGGCGGTGAACTGCTCGCCCAGCGCCGCGCCGCGGTCGCGCAGCCGCAGGTTCACCACGTCGAGGGTGTCGACGCCGAGGCGCCGCAGGTTGTCCTCGACCCGGGTGCGCAGCTCGGCCGCGGTGGCCGGCCGGTCGCCGGCGGCGGCGCCGACCTTGGTGGCGATGACCAGGTTCTGCGGGTACGGGCTGAGCGCGGCGCGGATGAGCTCGGTGGCGTAGCGCTTCTCGCCGGTGCCGACGCCCAGCGTGCCGCCGGGGGAGACGTAGAACGCGGCGGTGTCGATGTGGTCGACGCCCAGCTCGACGGCGCGGCGCAGCACCCGGATCGCGAGGTCGCGGTCCGGGTTCGCGGTGATGCGCATGGAGCCGAAGCCGAGGCGGTGCACCGTACGGTCGCCCAGCACCGCGGTGCCGCTCACGGTTGGGCCAGGCCGCGTTCGGCGGCGCTGCGCTCGACGCAGAACTCGTTGCCGGTGGCCCAGCCGAGCCCCTCGGCGGTGCGCCGCCAGGGGTCGTGGGCGTCGATGGTGATGTGACGTACCGGGTCCGAGGCCATGGCGGATCACCCTACGCGTCAACCGGTGGTTGACGCGACCCGACCGTCAACCTAGAGTTGACGGCATGACGCAGACCTCGCCGCCCGTGCGGCTCGACGACCTCATCCACAGCATCACCGCCAACCGGCCCGACGCCCCGCTGGAACGGCTGTCGGACGCCGTCCTGCTCGCCGACCACCTGGGCGACCTCGCCGACCACCTCATCGGCCACTTCGTCGACCAGGCCCGCCGCTCCGGTGCCTCCTGGACCGACATCGGCCGCAGCATGGGCGTCAGCAAGCAGGCCGCCCAGAAACGGTTCGTGCCCAAGGCCGACCTCGACCCGTCGCAGGGCTTCAGCCGCTTCAGCCCCAACGCCCGGACCACCGTCACCGGCTCGATGACCGCGGCGCGCGCCACCCGGCACCCCGAGATCCGCCCCGAGCACCTGCTGCTGGGGCTGCTCGACGTGCCCGACGCCACCGCGCACGCCGCGCTCGGCGACTTCGCCCGGGTCCGGCAGGCCGCCATGGCCTCGCTACCCGAGGCGCCGGGCGCAGACATGCCCGAGCTGATCCCGTTCGACGCGCGCTCGCGCAAGGTCCTGGAGCTGACCTTCCGCGAGGCGCTGCGCCTGGGTGACGACACCGTGGGCACCGAGCACATCCTGCTCGCCCTCATCGAGGAGGAGCCGCCCGGCGGTGTGCTGGCCGGCCTCGGCATCGACAAGGCCGCCGTGGAGAGCGCGGCTCAGTCCGCCAGGTAGGTCTCGATCGCCTCGACCACCAGCGCGTGGTCGTCGGCCTGCGGCAGCCCCGACACGGTCACCACCCCGACCACACCCACCCCGTCCACGCGTACGGGGAAAGCGCCGCCGTGGGCCGCGTAGCCGGCCGGGTCCACCCCGTACTTGGCGTCCAGCGTGTCACCCTTCGCCGCGAGCCGGCGCCCCACCAGGTACGACGAGGCCGCGAAGCGTTCCACCACCCGTACCTTGCGGGCGATCCAATGGTCGTTGTCGGCCGTGCTGCCCGGCAGGGCGGCGTGGAACAGCTGCTGCGTGCCCCGGCGGATGTCGACGGCCACCGGCAGCTCCCTGCCGGTGGCCAGGTCCACCAGCAGGCTGCCGAGCTGCCACGCGTCCGCGTTCGTGAACCGGGTGAAGGTCAGCCGCCGCTCCTGCTCCTCGAGCCGGGCGATGAGATCGTCGTCGCTCATGCGCCCATCCTCGCGCACCGCCTCAGGCCCGGTACTGGTCGACGCCCAACTTCACGATCAGGGCCAGCACCACGACCAGCAGCACCACCCGGACGAAACCCGAGCCCCGGCGCAACGCCATCCGCGCGCCCAGCACCGCGCCGGCGATGTTGCACACCGCCATGCCCGCGCCCAGCAGCCAGTGCACGTGACCGGTCGCACCGAACACGGCCAACGCCCCCAGGTTCGTACCCGTGTTGACGATCTTCGCCATCGCCGAGCCGTGCACGAAGTCCGCACCCACCACCGTCGTGAACGCCAGCACCCGGAATGTCCCGGTGCCCGGGCCGATCAGCCCGTCGTACGCGGCGATCACCCCACCGGCCAGCGCCACCACCGCGGCCACCCGGCCCCGGGTGCGCTTGAACGGATCGGCCACCAGACCCATCGCCGGGCGCAGCGTCACGAACAACGCCACCGCCACCAGCACACCCAGCACCACCGGCCGGTACGCGCCCGCCGGCACCCGCCCCGCCAGCAACGCGCCCAGCCCGGAGACCACCACGGCCATCCCCGCCGCCGGGCCCGCCACCCACCAGTCCAGCTTCGTACGCCGCGCGTACGTCACCGCCGCCGTGCTCGTGCCCGCCACCGCCGCCAGCTTGTTCGTACCCAGCGCCGTGGCAAGCGGCAGCCCCGGAGCCGCGATCAGCAGCGCCGGCAACAGCAGCAGCCCGCCCCCGCCGACGACCGCGTCCACCCAGCCCGCCGCCGTCGCCGCCCCCAGCAAGGTAACGACCGAAAGTCCATCCACAGCTGACAAGCATGGCTACCGGCTCCGGCGCCGCCGCACCCAGATCCCCGCCGTCCCGACGAGCAGGAACACGCTCATCGCGCAACACAGCGCCTTGACGACCACCCGCGCACCTCCGCACCGCCGGTTAGGCTCTACACCCGTGCGCCTGGCAACCTTCAACCTGCTGCACGGCCGCTCCCTGTCCGACGGCACCGTACACGCCGGACGGATCGCCGACGCGGTCGCCGACCTCGACGCCGACGTGCTCGGCCTGCAGGAGGTCGACCGCGCCCAGCCCCGCAGCGGGCACCTCGACCTGACCGCCATCGCGGCCGACGCCCTGGGCGCACCCGCCCACCGCTTCGCCGCGGCGGTCGCCGGCACACCGGGGGAGACCTGGCACCCCTGGCGCTCCGAGGACGACAACGCCCACCCCCTGTACGGCATCGCCCTGGTCAGCCGCTACCCGGTGCTGCGCTGGCAGATCACCCAGCTGCCCGCCGCACCCGTACGCTCACCGGTCTGGGCGCCCGGCCCCGGCGGCGGCCTCATGCTGCTCAAGGACGAACCCCGCGTCATGATCGCCGGCGTCGTCGACGCGCCCGCCGGGCCGATGACCGTCGCCACCACCCACCTGTCCTTCGTCCCCGGCTGGAACGTCCGCCAGCTGCGCGCGGCCGTCCGTGCCCTGCGCGCGCTGCCGGCGCCGCGCATCCTGCTCGGCGACCTCAACATGCCCGGCGGTCCGGTACGCGCCTTCACCGGCTGGCGCAGCCTCGCCCGGCGCCCGACGTACCCCAGCCCGGCGCCACGCGCGCAGCTCGACCACATCCTCGCCGACCCGCGCGGCGCCGGCCCGCTCGGGCGCGTCGTGCAGGTTCGCACCCCGGCCGTTTCCGTCTCCGACCACCGCCCGCTGGTCGTGCACCTGGACCCCGATCAGGCCGGCCGTTCGTAGACCGTCTCCAAGCCGTCCACCTCGTCCCACTGCTCGCCGACCTTCTCGAAGCCGAACGGCGCGATCGTGGCCAGTGACGCCGCGTTGTCCGGCCGGATGCTCGCCCGCACGCGGCGCACCCGCGGGTCACCCTCGGCGCGGCGGATCAGCTCGGCGAGCATCGCCCTCGCGAAACCCTTCCTCCGGTACGCCGGGTCCACCGAGTAGCCGACTTCCACGACGCCCTCGTCGTCCGGTGGCCCGTGGAAGCCCCCGGCGCCGATGACCTGCCCGTCGACCACGGCCGCCCGGGCGATCCACTCCTCCGCCGCCGGATTCGCCTCGATGTCGCGTACCCGGATCTCCCAGAGCCACCGCTCACCCAGCATCCACTCGCTCAGCGGGTGCCCGGCCGCGGCGCTCGCGGCCGGGAGGTCGCCGGCGATCAGCGCACGCAGAGCCGGCAGCGGCAGGGGTACGAAAGTGATCATGTTCAGATCCTAGAGGTGTGGCCGTCGCCTCACTTCGGTTGTGCACAACTCAATTGCGGACTACCGTTCCGGGCATGCAAGAGAGCACCGGCCTGGAGCAGATGATCTGCTTCGAGCTCTACGCCGCCTCCCGGGCCATGACCAGCCTCTACCGGCCCGCCCTCGACGCCCTCGGCCTCACGTACCCCCAGTACGCCGCCCTGCGCGTCATCTGGCACCGCGGCCGCGTCACCGTCCGCGACCTCGGCGCCGCCCTCCAGCTCGACAGCGGCACGCTCTCACCCCTGCTCAAACGGCTCGAGAACCAGGGAATCATCCACCGCACCCGCGGCACCGACGACGAACGCGTCGTCTGGATCACCCCCACCGACAAAGGCTCCGAGCTGCAACACCAGGTCGCCGACCTGCCGCAACGCCTGGCCTGCGCCCTCGACCTGAGCGCCGAGGACTTCGCCACCCTGCACACCCTGCTCAGCCGCATCCGCGGCGCAGCCCACTGAAGGGGACACACGACATGCCAGCCATCTACACCGCCTCCGCCACCGCCACCGGAGACGGCCGCAGCGGACACACCCGCTCCAGCGACGGCGTCCTCGACCTCGACCTCGCCGTCCCCAAGGAGATGGGCGGCCCCGGCGGGCACCTCACCAACCCCGAACAGCTCTTCGCCGCCGGCTACGCCGCCTGCTTCCACAGCGCCCTCAAGATCGTCGCCAGCAAGCAGAAGATCCAGCTCACCGACACCGCCATCACCGTCGACGTCGGCATCGGCCCGAACGGCACCGGCGCGTACGGCCTCAGCGTCACCATCGAAGCCGAACTCCCCGGCCTCGACGAGACCACCGCCCGCCAGCTCCTCGACGCCGCCCACCAGGTCTGCCCCTACAGCAGCGCCACCCGCGGCAACGTCGACGTCACCCTCACCCTGGCCTGAAAGGACCTCCTGTGCCTTACGCAACCGTGAGCAACGGCGTCGACCTCCACTACGAGGACTTCGGCACCGGCGACCCCGTCGTCCTCATCCACGGCTGGCCCCTGTCCGGCCGCAGCTGGGAAGCCCAGATCCCCGCCCTCATCGCCGACGGCAAACGCGTCATCACGTACGACCGCCGCGGCTTCGGCAAGAGCAGCCAGCCCTGGACCGGCTACGACTACGACACCTTCGCCGCCGACCTGCGCGCCCTGCTCGAACACCTCGACCTCACCGGCGTCACCCTCGTCGGCTTCTCCATGGGCGGGGGAGAAGTCGCCCGCTACCTCGGCACCTACGGCACCGACCGGGTCACCAAGGCCGTCTTCGCCGGCGCCGTGCCCCCGTACCTCTACAAGAGCGACGACAACCCCGACGGCGCCCTCGACGACGCCACCATCAAACAGTTCCAGGACGGCGTCACCACCGACCGCATCGCCTTCGTCGACGGCTTCGCCCAGAACTTCTTCACCGCCGGCGGCACCCTCAAGGTCAGCGACAACCAGGTCCGCTACGCCCAGGAACTCGCCCACGTGGCCAGCCCCAAGGGCACCCTCGACTGCATCACCGCCTTCAGCCGCACCGACTTCCGCGGCGACCTCGCCAAGATCAGCATCCCCACGCTGGTCATCCACGGCGACAGCGACGCCATCGTCCCCATCGAGCACAGCGGCAAGCGCACCGCCGACACCATCCCCGGCGCCAAGCTCGTCGTCATCCAGGACGGGCCGCACGGCATCAACGCCTCGCACCCGACCGAGTTCAACGAAGCCCTGCTGAGCTTCCTCAACAGCTGACGCCTGCTTCACTGGCCGGCCCCTTCCCGGGGGTCGGCCAGTTCTACTCATCCCAGCTTTCCCAGCGCCCTGTTCGTGCGGTTCGCGCGCACCGCCGCCCGCTGCTGAGCCGCCGTCACCTCGATGTACCCCTGCGACGTCGTCAACGACGCATGCCCCAGCAGCCGCATGATCTCCGAGGCGTTCGCCCCGTCCTCCGCCAACCGCGTCGCGAACGTGTGCCGCAACGCATGCAACTGCGCCCCGCGCGGCACCCGATCCGACACCCCCGCCCGCCGGAAACACGACTGCACCAGATACTGCAGCCCACCACGCCGCAACGGCTCACCCCGCCGATCCACCAGCAACGCATCATCCGGCCGCACCCGCCCGAACCGCACCCGCCGGCTCTCCACGTACCGCGCCACCACCGCATCCAGCTCCGGCTCGATCGGCACCGACCGCGGCCGCCCACCCTTGCCCGCCACCTCGACCCGCCGCTCACCGGGCCGCCCCACCACCGAACCCGTACGCAAAGCCAACAGCTCGGACAACCGCAACCCCGCGCACAAGGCCAACGCCAGCACGGCCACATCCCGCTCCGGCCACGGATCCCGCTGCCGCTCATCGGACCGGCTCACCGCCTCCAGCAACTGCTCCGGCGTGTCCTCACCGCGAAGCGGCTTGGGGGAGGGGACCGACACCCGCGGCTTCCCGACCGCCGGCATCGGATTCCCCGCGACCACGCCGTCGACCACCAGGAACCCGAAGAACGAATTCCACGTCGACCAGGCCCGGTACACCGAAGCGGGCGCCCGGCCGCTCGCGAACGCCGCGAAGGCCGACCGCAGCGAACGAGGGGAGAGGTCACGCAGCGTGACGGCGTCGGTGGGGGTGTCCCGGGTGTCGGCGATGACGCGCAGGACGGCGGCGAGGTCGCGCCGGTAGGCGAGGAGAGTGTGCGGGGACGGCTTCTGCACCGCGCGGGCGCCGAGAAACTCCTCGACGAGCGGCTCGACCGGAATGTCTTGTTCATCCTGCATAAGGAATATTATGCAGGAAAGTCGGGTCTGTGCGAGAGGGGCAGACGCCGTTGCCGCCGGTCGGTGTCATGCCGGCTTTTCGTCGGGCGTGATGTCGGCGACTGAGCGCAGCGGCGCCGGGGTGGGGCGGATCGTTCGTCTCGCGTGCCGCGGTCCCTGCGTCGCGTCGCATGTCGCGTGTCGGGTGTCTTCTGCGTCTCGGGCGCCTTCCGCATCTCGCGGGTCTTCTGCAGTGCATCTCGCGGGCCGAGCGGACTTTCGCGCGCCGACGCCGGTCCGAGATCTGCCGCGCCATGTTCCGGGCGTCTTCTGGCGGCGGCCCGGCTCCTGGCGGCTCGCGCCCGTGCACCGGTTCTGCCAGGAGCGATCTCCTGCGATTTCGCCGGCCTGCCGACGGTGGTCTCGGCCGAGTGAGGCACATGTTGAGTCCCCTCGGCGCCGGATCCGCGCTCAGATTGACATAATGTAGATTATCGACCAGCCAATCTTGAACTCCGACCACCGTGAACCCCGATCGCCGGGGTGGCTTCTGTTGTCAGCTCAGTCGATCTGAAGCCGTCTCATTCGATCGAAAGCTGTCGCGCAGCCTGTCTCCGGCGGCGATGTCGTTGTAGTTGGCGGGTACCGACATCTCGCGGTCCCGTTGGCGACGCGGTCGACGCAATGCGTCCCTCGCCCAGGGCCATCCGGCCGGCAAGATCGTCGTCACGGTCGAGCCGGGCCGGATGGCGAGGATGCGTCAGTTGATCCGGTACCGCGCCACGGCGAAGTCGTCGGTCCAGTGCGGCGCATCGGACGTGTAGCCCGCGGCGACCAGCCGCCCGTCCGGCTGCCAGGCGAGGGCCTGCAGGGAGGCGCTGCCGCCGATCTTGGTGGTGAGCACGCCGCCGGTGCCGAAATCGGTGCGCAGGGCCCCGTGCCGGTCCAGGCGGGCGAGCGAGAAGCGTGCGGTGCCCACGATGAGGTCCGAGCCGTAGGTCACCACGGCGGTCGCCGCGTCGGTGAGGCCGGGCACCCGGAGCACGCCGCCGGTGCCGAAGTTCGGGTCCAGGCTGCCGTTCATCCGGTACCGGGCGACCGCCGCCCCGCCGAGGCCCTGGCCCACGACGACCAGCCCGTCGCCGTGCAGTGTCATCGCCGCCGCCTGGTCCCGGCTGTCCTCGCCGAGGTCGGTGGTGACCAGCCCGCCGGTGCCGAACGACCGGTCCAGCGAGCCGTCGCGGCGGAAGCGGGCCAGAACGAAGTCAGCGCCGCCCGTCCAGCCGGCCACCACGATCCGGCCGTCGGGCTGCACGACCACCGCGCTGGCCGACGCGGTCGGCAGGAGCGACATCACCACCTTGCCGCCCTGCCCGAACCGGGTGTCGAGCGAACCGTTCGGCAGATAGCGCGCCAGCGCCATGTTCGTGGTGTCCAGGAACTTGTAGGTGTAGCCGGCGGCGACCAGTTTGCCGTCCGGCTGGCGGGCCAGCGCCAGCAGTTCGTCATGTTCGCCGAAGTCCGTGGTGACCTGGCCGTCCTGGCCGAAGGCGGGGTCGAGGGAGCCGTCGGGGAGCAACCGGGCCAGCGCGAAGTCGGGCAGGGCGCCGTAGTCGTTGAATTTCGAGCCCCCGACGACCACCAGGCCGTCGGGTTGCACCACGGCGGCGTGGGCGACGTCGGCGAAGGACAGCGTCTCCTGGCCCTGCGTGCCGAAGCCGGGATCGAGACTGCCGTCCCAGCGGTACCGGGCGAGGGCCGTAGCGCCGGCGGATTCGAGCGGATTGCTCAGCCCGGCCGCCAGGATCCGGCCGCCGGGCGTCGCGACGACGGCCTGGATCGCGTCGTACGCATCCGTTCCTCCGATGTCGGTGACGACGATGCCGTCCCCGCCGAAGGACTCGTCCAGGGTGCCGGAGTGGTTCGCCGCCCTGGCCGCGTTCGGTGCCGCGATCAGCGCGATCAGTAGTGCCGCCGTGGCACTGCCGCCGAGCAGCGCCCGTTTGCTGTGCCGAGACATGAGGACTCCCTTCGCGAGGGAAGCGACGGCGTCGGAACCGAAGAGGAGGCGCCGGCCACGGATCCGTGCGGGGTGCTCCGACGTCGTGCCGTCGCAGGTCGCGATGAGCGCGGCTCCACGTGCCGACGAGGCCAGCATTACTCCGTCGGGGAACGGTCCGGCAGAGCCGAGCGGCATCGCCCGGTGGGACCTTGGCCCGCGGCGCTCAGGCTGGGCGTTCTCGATTTCTCACAATGCTGAGCCATCGCGGCTCAGGCGGCTCTGCGTGGCTCAACATCAGTGAGAGCGGACAGCTTCGTGCTTGCTAGGGTCCGGCCCATGCGGCTGGAAGAGATCACCCCCCAGAACTACGAGGCGGCGCTCGCGTTGTCGGTGCGTCCGGACCAGGAGGATCTGGTCGAGCCGGTGGTCAAGTCGCTCGCGGAGGCGTACGTGTTCGCCCAGTACGCCTGGCCCCGCTTGGTCTACGACGGCGACCGCTTGGTCGGGTTTCTGATGGCGTTCCTCGACATCCCCTGGGACCCGGACCGCGCCCCGGACGACCGGCGCTCCGGGCTCTGGCGGCTGAACATCGCGTCCGACGCGCAGGGCAGCGGCTACGGCCGGTACGCCGTCAAGGCGGTGTGCGACGAGATCCGCGCCCGCGGCGGCACGCGCGCGTACGTGACGTGGGATCCGCGTGACGGCGGCCCGGAGGGCTTCTACCTGCGGTTGGGGTTCAGGGCGACCGGTGAGAAGAGCGGCGGTCAGACCGTCGGCGTGCTGGACCTTCGCGGCTGACCCGCTCCTGTCGCCTGCTTGCGCCGCCGGAGGGCGCAGGCGGTCGCACCTCGCGCAGCGACATCTCGCGGACGGTTGCGGCGGGGCGTTCCGGGGCAGCGGTGAGATCGGACGGGCGTCGGCAAGACTGGGTGGGCCTTTGGGAGCGGCGGTGAAGTTGGTTCCCGGGCGGTTCTGTGGATGGCGGCGCGGTTCTGTGAATGGCGGCGCAGCCCAGGTAAGCGCGGTCCCCCGGTGGGCGCGGTCCCCAGCGGCGGTGCTGCAGCCGGGTTGGCGTCGAGGATGGGCGGGGCTGGTGGAAGAGCGGCTTGAGGGTGGCTTCGTCAGCGACGTGGTGCGGGTCGGCTCGACCGTACGTAAGTCTCCCCCGCGCGATCCGGCGTTCGTCCGGACGCTGCTCGCCTTGTTCGAGGCGGCGGGCTGGAGCGGCGCTCCTCGGTTCCTCGGGGTGGATGAGCGGGGCCGGGAAACGTTGAGCTACATGGACGGGTTCGTACCGTGGCAACCCGGTTCGGAGCCCCGTGACGATCGCAGCTTGGCAGCGGTGGCGCGGCTGGTGCGGGGCTTTCATGACGTGACGGCCGGTACGGAGCTCGCGGCCGGGGCCAGGAGGTGGTGTGCCACAACGATCTGTCGCCGAAGAACACCGTGTATCGGGGCGGGTTGCCGGTGGCTTTCATCGACTGGGACATCGCTGCTCCGGGGCGTCGGGTGCATGACGTGGCGCACGTGTGCTGGCAGTTCGTGCCGTTGGGGCCTGCCGTGGAGGTATCGGTGGCGGCGCGGCGGGTTCGGGTGGTGCTTGACGCGTACGAGGAGTGC
This sequence comes from Actinoplanes sp. NPDC049316, assembly GCF_040677315.1. Classification (NCBI taxonomy): domain Bacteria; kingdom Bacillati; phylum Actinomycetota; class Actinomycetes; order Micromonosporales; family Micromonosporaceae; genus Actinoplanes; species Actinoplanes sp. NPDC049316. The sequence continues at coordinate 80,743 of NZ_JBFAQM010000010.1, forward strand.
CTCTCCCCCGTCGGTTCGGCGGGAGAACCGGGTGGGTCGGCGGCTCAGGCGAGCGTCGGCGGGCAGGTGTGGGAGGCCGCCGGGGTGCTCGATGTCGTGTTGTGGTGGCAGGACCGGTGTTGGCGTGGGATCGAGTCGGCTGCGCGGACGGGCGATGCGGCCATGGTGCGGCTGCGTGATGCCGGTGTCGCGGGGGCTGTGCGGGCCGCGTACGCGTGGACGCTCGAGCATCGCGATGAGCTGGCGCGGGTCTGATTCCGGGGAATCTGCTTCCTCTGAATAGGGTTGGCCTGTGGCTGATCTGAAGCTTCTCTTCGACGACATCGTGGGGTTGGAGATCCGGTTGTGGGAGGTGATGGATGCGCGGTTGCGGGCCGCCGGCGAGTTGTCGCTGGGCAGGCTGATGCCGATGCGTGTCATTGCGGCCACGCCGGGTTGCCGGGTGTTCGATGTCGCGGCGCAGTTACAGATCACGGTGGGTGCGGCCAGCAAGACCGTGGATCGCGTGGAGGCCGCAGGGCATTGCCTACGGCGGCCGAATCCGGATGACCGTCGCTCGTCGCTCATCGAGTTGACGCCGGCGGGTGTGGCGGCGTTGGCGGCGGCGGAGGTCGTTTTCGAGGACGAGGTGCAGGTGCGGCTGGGGGCGGTGCTCTCCCCTGCCGAGCTGGCGGAGTTGTCGCGGTTGGTGGCGAAGGTGCGCGACGCCGCCCGCTGAGGGGTGTGCTGCGGGGGCAGGGCAGGATCTCGGTCATGGCGGAGACCGTAGAGGCGGGGTCTGACACTTTCGTACGGTGGATCACCGGGTTTCTGGATTCTCCGTCGCGGGTGGCGGAGGGCTTCTGGCAGGCCGTGACGGGTTCGGGCTTGTCGCCGCGGCACCCTCAGGTACGCGTCACCGAAGGCCGGCACCAACGTCGCAAACGCCCACCCGGCCCCCGACGACGTTGCGGGATCCGGCGGGCCGGGTCTACTGCGTGACCGACCGGGATCCGGCGACGGGCCGGCTGGGTTGACGGGTTCTTGTCGGTGGGTGCTGGTAGAACAGACGACGTTGGAACACACGTTCGAGAAGGGGTGGACCGATGGCAGCGGCGCGGACCGGTGTGCGAGGGCTGAGCAGCGACGACCTGCAGATGATCCGGGACGAGCTGGCGGCCGGGCGTAAACCGCGGGTGATGTTCACGGAGTCGGCGGGTCAGATCGCGGGTCAGGTGGGTCAGGTGGTGACGCTGGCCGACCCGGCGGAGTCGGACGAGTGGGTGGTGGTGCGGTTCGGGCGTGACGAGTTGCCGTTCGCGCCGGGTGATCTGCAGATCGCGCCGAAGGGGGCGACGGGGCGTAAGGCGCCGGCTCCTCCCCCGGCTCCGGTGCAGCCGGTGCGGGTCGAGCCGGAATTCGTCATCGACAAGCCGGTGCCGCCGAGCCGTTCGTCCGGGGCGGCGTCGTCTGCTGCCGGTAACGGGACGGGGTCTTCGCGGCCTGCGGCTTCTCCGGCCGCCGAGAGGCCCGCGGGCGCGTCTCCCGCGACGCCGGCTCCGGCATCTGCTCCGGCGCCGGCTCCGCGGAAGGCAGCGGGCCGGGCGGGCAAGCCGAAGCCGCCGCCGGGGTTGACGGTGACGCTGGCGTACACCGACGGCGAGTGGACGGTGGCGGCGAACCAGGGGGCGAAGGCGCTGGCGAAGCCCTATGTGATTCGTCCGGCGGAGGCCATGCGGATGGTGTCGCTGGTGGATGTGCCCGGGGTGCAGGAGGCGGTGGAGCAGATCCTGGCGGCGGAGCGGGCGGAGGCTGAGCAGCAGGCCGACCGGTTACGGGCGGAGCTGGCCGAGATCGAGGCGCGGCTACAGGAGCTGAGGGACGCCGGCTGACCCGGGCCGGCCCAGCGCGACCGGCGGCACGGGCTGAGGGATGCCGGTCGATCATGGGCAGATTCGGCGCAACCCGCGGCAGGCTGAGGGGTGCCGGCTCATCCGGGCCGGCTCCGGGCAACAGGCGGCTGGATTTCGACGTGCGCGGGCGTCGAGCCCACAGCCGCCCAGTGCGGTTCCGGGGCGGATGCATCCTTGAGTGACCTGCCCGCTGCTCACGGGTGACCTGCCCCCTGCTCACGATGAGGACGTGCGATCATGGCGCACTGATGGAAGCGACGTGGCGTGTACCGGTGGTGTGGCGGGTGCTCCTGCGGCTGTCGCGGGTGCTGGTGCCCTTGATCTGCCGGCTGCGGGTCAGCGGGCAGGTGCCCGAGTCGTTGCGGCATGGTCCGCTGATTCTGGCGGCCAACCATGTCAGCCCGGTGGATCCGGTCATCGTGACGGCGGCCTGCAGCATCGCCGGGGTGGCGCCGCGGTTCATGGCGACCGCGGGATTGTTCGACGCGCCGGTCGCGGGCTGGGCCATGCGGGCGGCCGGGCATCTGCGGGTCGACCGGCACACCGCGCAGGTCGCCGAGGCGCTCCCGAATGCCGCGGCTGCGTTGCGGGCCGGCTCGGTCATCCTCGTGTACCCGGAGGGGCGCATCGGGCTGGACCCGTGGATGTGGCCCGAGCGGGGCAAGACCGGGGTGGCTCGCATGGCGGCGTTGTCGGGTGCGCCGGTGGTGCCGGTGGCGCAGTGGGGGTCGCATGCGGTGCTGCCGTACACGTCGCCGAAGGATGTGGTGCGTTCGGCGCTCAAGGCGATGGTGCGCCGGCCCGTGGTGCTGGTGCGTTTCGGTGACCCTGTGGACCTGACCGGGCTGTCCGGTACGGCGGGGGCGCAGGCCATGCGGGCCACGGACCGGATCGTGCAGGCGATCGCCGACACGCTCGCCCCGTTGCGGGAGGACGAGCCGGAGATGCCGCGGTTCGTGGACCGTACGCGGCCGGTGGACATGGCGCGGGTCCGTCGACGCCCCCGCGTTCCCTGAGTGAGCCTCGGCGGGATCGCGACGTCCGCGAGGTCGGTGCCTGTTTCGGACCGTCAGGCGGGCACGTAACCGTCAGGTAGGTGGCCACGAGGTCGGCGGGAGGTCCGGCGGCGACGAGCGCGGGCACGTAGCTGTGTCGGCGCCGGGAATGCGATCGCGTCCCGGACGGGCCGCTGGGCATACTGCGCCGATGTTGCTGACGATCGCCGGCTCCAGTTGCTCCGGGAAGACCACGGCGGCGTGGGCCGCCTGCGCGGACATGCAGCGACTGGTTGTTCACGACTTCGACGAGATCGGTGTCCCGAGCGATGCGGACAGGCAGTGGCGCCAGCGCAGCACGGAGGCTTGGCTCAGCCGGGTGCTGCGCTACCAGGCTGACGGCGTGGACGTGGTGCTGACCGGGCAGTCACCTCTCGGTGAAGTGTTGGCCTGTCCTTCGGCTACCAGGCTGGAGGCGATCGCGGCGTGTCTGCTGGACGTCGACGACGAGTTCCGTGAGAGCCGGCTCGAGGAGCGCGATCCCGGTAAGTGGGATCCTGACGCCAAGCGTTCGTTCATGGCCTGGGCTCGGTGGAATCGCGGGCACGCCGGCGACCCCGGGCACCAGCCGGAGGCCATCATGCCTGGGTGGCAGGAGATGAGGTGGGAGCGCTGGAGCGACTGGACCGGCGCCGATCCTCGGTGGGCCGTGGAGATCGTCGACACGACGGGTCGCGGCGTGCAGCGGTCGGCGGCGGACGTCCGGCGCTGGGTCAGGACCGCGCGCTCGCAGTTCGCCCGCGGGCACCTGGGCTTGGCGGGCGACTGATTCTGACGGCCGGCGGTGGCTCGGACGGCCTGAAGTGGCCCCTGCTTGGCGGGAAGGGCCATGGGATAACGGCTCGATCTGGCCCCACCTGGCCCCAGCAGCGGAGCCCGTTTCCGTGACGGAGGGTGAACGACGGTTGTGAATGTGCCCCGACCCGCGGCAAGTCCCGTACCTTGGCGACGCTAGATCATCGCTCTGGGAGGTTGTGAAATGGCGTGGTCGAGGCGTTTCGAAGCGTTGGGGTCGGCCGGTGGGCCGTTCGATCGGTGGCTGACGCCCCGCCTGGAGATGTCGTGGCGGCCCAGCAGCGCTCCGATCGACGGACCAGTCGCGAAGCTCGGTGGACAGCCGTTCTGGATGGGTGAACCGTTCTGGCCGGTGTCGCGGGGATCCGGTGAACTGATGACGTTCATCGGGCAGTTCCCGCTGCCGGGACAGAGTGTTGGGATGGCGTACTTGTTCGTCAGCGACGAGGACGGCACGTTCGACCTGGAGGGTGGGGAAAACGCGCTCTTGGTTCAGCCGGATGGGCGCGTGCCGTCTTTCGTGAACGGCGAGACTCGCCGTACCGGTCCGGCATTATGGCGGCGAGGCACAGACTGGTTCGCACGGGAGCCAGTGGAGTTGTATCTCGACCTGAATACGCCGGACGAGACGGCGGCTGCGGTCTTCGAGCGGCAGCTCGTCGACCGTGACGCGGCGTTTCAGGGCATGGTGCTAGCGGAGAACGATGATCTACCTGACGTGGACAGCCGCAGCTACGTGGGTGGCGAACCTCTGTTCTGGCAGCCGTGGACGCCTCCTGAGATTGATGATTCGTGGCGGTTCTTCTTCCAGTTGGACGGCGCGGAAGGCATAGGTGAGGACGCGTTCGCGCTCAACTTCGGTGGTGGCACCGGATACGCGTTCTTGAGCCAGGACCAACGGGAGGGCCGGTTCTTCTGGGACTGTGTCTGAGCGTCCGCTCGTGCAGCGATCACTCTGTGGCCATGGCCAGGTTCTTCTGGTGAGCGTGGGCCCAGACGATAGGATTCGGTGCCCGTCTCGATGCAGCAGGACCTCCAGGTAGTGGTCCAGCACCAGGGTCTGCGAGCCTTTCGTCACCGACCGCTCGTGACGGGCGATCTCGGCGTGGCCGTCGAACACGACGACTTCGCTGGCATGCAGCATCACCCGCACCGTCTGGCCGATGAACCGCGCCGGCACCGAGTAGTGCGACATGCGCACCCCGATCAGTCCGTAACGGTTGACCTTCGGATTCAGCTGCCGTGCGGCCTCGAACGGCTCGGCCGGCAACGGCGCCAGCAGTGGTTGCTCGACGCCGAAGTCCTGGCCGACGGTGCGGACCCGGTGCTCGAGGCGCCGGTCATCCTCAGCCCGATCGATGGCCGCGATCCGATCGTTGAGCTCGGCCGACATGGTGACCTCCGGGACGGGGACCAGGTGGTTGCGCCGTAATCGGCCCACCTCGCCCTCGACGCCGCCCTTCTCGTAGGCGCCCTTGATGCCGGGCATGCAGTACCACGCCTCGAAGCCCATGTGGGATCGGAACTGCACTCACCGGTCGCTTTCGGTGCGGGTGCGTCCGAACCCCACTCGGGTCACCGCTGACCGCAGGTTGTCGTATCGGATCTTCACCGTGGGCAGGCCACCGAGCACGCCGAACGCGTGCAGGTGACCTTCGATGAAAGCCTCTTGGCCCTGTGACGCGAACACGTAATGCACGGCCTTGCCTGAGAACGACAGCCGCAGCGCGAACATGAACACCTTCGTCGGGACACCGGCCAGCCGGATCCAGAACTCCCCAAAGTCGACCTCGGCTTCTTAGCCTGGACGGTGAGTCTGCAAGATGAACGCCTCCTGCCGGCTGCGGCCTGCCTCGGCCGCGATCTCCGCCCGACGGCGAGCGACGTAGTCGCGCACCGTCGAGTACGACAAGTCACCCGCGTTGTTCTCCGCCACCAGCCGCGCCAGGACGCGCCTCACCGTGTGCCGCTGTTTCGCGGTGCGCTCAGATCGGCGCGCAGCATCGCATCGATAGCCAGCTTGAACGGCTCCAACCGCGGCGCGGTCCGTTCCGGTGACTTACGCGGTGGCGGCGGCGCAGCCGAATCGATCGCCGCGCGCACGGTGCATCGTGGCACCGCCCGCCCAAGTGCGGCCAGATCAGACCGTCACTCTGTCACTCCAACGAGTACCGGTGGGGCCATCTCAGGCCGTCCAGGTGCGGCCACTGATACCCGTCAGAATCAACTGGACGACCTCTTGAGTGTCCTCCGGCTGCGGCTGCGGCTGCACACAGGGCCGATGCGGAAAGCAGCGATCGGAGCTGCCGGGTCAGGATGTCTTGGCGAGGTGACTCAACAGCTGCACCAGGCCGTACGCCTGCTTCATGTCCTGGGCGGTGAAGGACACCGTTCGGGCGCCGGCCGTGCGGGTGACGCCCGGGATGAGGGTCGCAAGCTCGGTGGTGGCGGGGTTGAGCAGGTCGACCTGCAGGCTCAGGGGGCCGGGTAGGTCGCTGACGGGGATCTGGCCGGCGCGGCGTACGGCCTTGGCGGCGGCGCGGTGGATCTGGTCGCGGGCCTCGTCCGGGTGCAGGGCCACGGCCGCGCCCTGGCCGAGGGATTGTTTCACGGCGACCGTCGCCGCGGCTGGTACGAGGTCGCGGAGTTCGGCGCAGGCCGCGTCGTCGCCGGTGAGCAGCACGACGGGGGCGCCGTGGTGGCCGGCCAGCGCGGTGCTGAGGCCGATCTCGCCGAGGGATCGGCCGTCGATGCGGACGTCGAGGATGTGGTCGCTGACCGTGTGGGCGAGCACGGCGGGTCCCGTGCCGGCGCGGGCGTGGTAGCCGATGAGCAGGACCGCCGCGGTGTCGGTGTCGAGGCCGGCGAGCATACCCAGGGGGCGGGGCTTGCCGCGGACGAGGCGGGCTCGGCGGTCGAGGGTCTCGGGCAGCAGGTTCCGGTATGGTCCGTGCGCGTCGGCGACGAGGACGGCGGCGGCGGGTACGGCTTCGAGCACCCCGGCTATGGCCGCGTTGACCTCGGCGGTCATCAGGGCTCGGCCGCGTTCGTAGTTGGGGCCTCCGGGGTTCGTCTCGTCGGGGTGGACGATGCCGGAGATGCCTTCCATGTCGGCGGAGATCAGCACCTTCATCGACGAGCACCCTACGCGAGCGCCATGTCAGCGCAGCGGATCGGCACCACCGGGCTGGTCGCTGCTGCGCCGGGAGACTGGTCGCTGCTGCGCCGGGAGACGTCGCTGAGATGAGCTGCGAGGGTTACTCGGCGGCGCGGCGTTGGCGCAGGTAGGCGAGCACGGCTTCGCGGGTGGTGCGGACGCCGAACAGGGCGCGGGCCTCCGCGATGCGGCGGTTCGCCGTACGCAGGGACAGGAATTCGGCCGCGGCGGCGGCCGCGATGGTGTCGCCGGCGGCGAGGCGGTCCAGCAGGGCGCGTTGTTCGGGCACGAGCTCAGCCACCGCGTCGGTGCCCTCGGCCGGTGCCGGGGTGGTGGCGCCGCCGGGGCCGAGGTGGACGGAGCCGAGGCGGCTCAGGTCGTCGATGAGGGCGCGGCCGGTGGGGCTGTCGGCGTCGCAGACGGCGACGATGCCGGCTCCCCGGGCCGCCGCGAGGACCGCGAGGTGCAGGGCGTCCTGGTCGGTGATGCGCCCGTGCAGCACGAGGCGGTCGGTGGTGACGTCCCAGGTGGCGCTGGGCAGCGCGAAACCCTCCCGGACGGTCCAGCCGTCGCGGATGAGGCGGCGCACCACGGTGTCGGCGTCGGCGGTGGAGGCGACGACGTGGCGGGGGGCGTCGGGCTGTCGGGTCACCGGCCATCCTCACGATCGGTGAAAGCGGAGCGGTCGGTCAGAGCGGAGCGGTCGGTCAGAGCGGAGCGGTCGGTCAGAGCGGAGCGATCGGTCGAAGCGAAGCCGCCGGGCGAAGCAGAGCCGCCGGGCGAAGCAGAGCCGCCGGGCGGGGCGGAGCGGTCCGCGAAGGCCGGACGGCCGGGAGAAGCGGTGCGCGCGCCATCCTCCAGCTGGGTCAACGCGAGCGCCGCGGCTTCCGTACGGGTGCGGGCGCCCAGTTTGCGCATGCCCGCCCGGATGTGGGTGTCGACGGTCTCCGCCGAGATGCCGAGCTGCCCGGCGATGCGGCGCGTCGGCTCCCCCGCGGCGACCAGGCGCAGCACCTCCGCCTCGCGGCGGGTGAGCTGGGTGCCGGAGCGGGGGCTTCGGGTGTCGCGGTGCACGTTGTGGCGGCGCAGGCCGCGGCGGGCCCGGCCGGCGAGGACGACCAGGCCGGCGGTGTCGGCGAGGTGTTCGGCCTGCAGGAGGGCGTCGACCGCGCGGTGCGGGTCGCGGTCCTGCAGGCCTGCCGCGAGCAGGCAGCGGATCTGTTCGCGCAGGGCGGTGCCGGTCCAGGCCTGCGCCGCCGCGGTGAAGCCGGTGCCGGTCGCCCAGGCCGTGAGCGTACGGCGGGCCGCGGCGGGCAGCCCGGCGGGAATGGCGGGGGCCTGGCCGCCGGCGGCGGCGCCGATGTCGTACGCGGCCCAGCGGGCGGTGATGTGGTGCAGGCCGGTGAGCAGGCCGGCCGTGGCGGTGGCCGGGGTGCCGGTGGCGCGGTCGGGCTGGCCGTCGAGCCAGGCCGCCTCGCGTGCGACCCAGGCGGTGGCCGGGTGGGTGGCGCCGGCGGCGAGGCGGGCGCGGGCTGCGGCGAGCAGGCCGGTGTCGGCCTCGGCGAGGGCGGTGGCGGCCAGGGCGTAGCCGCGGGCGTCGGCGGGCAGGGCGCGGTCGGTGAGGTCCGCGGTACGCCGCAGCACGTCGTCGACGGCCGGGGTGGCGCCGAGCAGGACGTCGGCCCAGCCCGCGGCGGCGAGGAACCGGGTCTGCCAGCTGTACGCGAGATCGGCCGCGCACGCGTCGGCGGCGTGACGGGCGGTGGCGGCGGCGTCGGCGAGACGGCCGTCGGCGGCGAGGTGTTCCACGAGCAGCCAGGCGCTCCACCGGCCGGTCAGCGGGTCCGCGGTGGCGGCGGCCGCCGCGAGGCCCTGCTCCCAGCCGGGCGTACGGTGCGCGGCGCGTACGGCGGCGAGGGCGGCCGCGACGCCCGGTGGCGGCACGGGGTGACGGGCGGCGATCTTGTCGGCGGTGTCCAGGGCGCCGGCCGGGTCGGTGGCGAGGTCGGCCAGCAGCAGGATGCGGTCGCGGGCGGCGACCACGGTGGCCGAGGCGGCGTCGGGCACCGGGCGTACGCAGTCGCGGGCCGCCACGGGGTCGCCGCCCTGCAGCAGTGCCTCCCCGCGCAGTACGTCGGCCTCCACGCCGAGCGGCCGGGCGGTGCTGAGGACCCGGGCGGCGGCGTGCGGGCGGCCGGCGGCGAGCAGGGCGTCGGCAGCGGCGAGGCGTACCCGGGGGTCGACGGTGACGCCGGGCAGGTCGCAGGCGAACAGCAGCAGGTCGGCGCGGTCGCCGCCGGCGGCGCGGTCGGCCGCGGCGAGGGCCCGCCGGTACGCGCCGCTGTGGTCGCCGGCGGCGGCCAGGTGCCGGGCGGCCTCCGCGTCGGGGGTGAGCGCCGCGAGCGCCTGGTGCAGCTCGATGCGGGCGTCGCCGTCGAGGAGCCCGGCCGCGGTCTCGGCCACGTACGCCGACACGGGAATCATCCCGTCACCGGACTGTTCGACGAGGCCGGCCTCGTGCAGCACAGCGGCGCCCGGGCCGAGCATGGCCGCCGGCGCAGGGCGTCCGAGCAGGCCCAGCGCGGCGAGCGCGGTGCGGGCGGGACGGGGCAGGTCGGCCAGTGCGGCGGCGATCGCGTACGCCACCTGGTCGATGCCGGTGTCGGCGGCGCCGCGTCCGCCGGCGGCGTGCCGGGCGAGCGCGGTGACGGCCAGGGGGTTTCCGCCGGCGCGGGCCAGCACCGCGGCCAGGGCGTCGTCGCCGAGGTGCGGCGCGGTACGCCGGGCCAGGGCGGCCGCGTCGGCGGGGCTCAGCGGTGGCACGTCCAGCCACGCGGTGGCCGTCGATCGCAGGGCCGTGACGGTGTCGGCGGGCAGCCGGTGCGGGGTGCGCAGCGCGGCGACGACGCGGACGTGGGCGGCCAGGTGCGGCAGGGCGGCGAGCGTGGCGGGGTCGGCGTACTGCAGGTCGTCGAGGACGAGCAGACCGCCGCGCACCCGCGAGCGCACCGCCTCGGCCAGCAGGGGGACGTCGTGCACGGGTAGGCGGGCGCGCACCGCCCGCGACAGGGCGAGGGCGGGCACGGCGGCGAGCATGGCCAGGCCACCCCCGGCGTACGCGGGACCGCCCGCGGCGGCGGCGACGCGGCGCAGCAGCGTGGTGCGCCCGGAGCCGGGCGCGCCGGTGAGCACGACGAGGCCGGGGCGGCGCAGGTGCGCGGCCGCGAGCCCGGCCAGGTCGTGCGATGCCACCCACGCCCCCATCCCGCTGCGCCCCCGGCAGCGTTGCCTTGGCACGAACACGGGATCCCGCCCGTGCCGCCTGCCTCCGTAGTCTGTGCTGCGGCAGGCGATCCCGCCCTGCCCGCGTACGGGAAGGGCAACCACCTTTGTCTGCGATGACGGCCGCGGTCAGCACATTGTCCCTGACGGTGTGCTCGGCTGACGAGTCATGACCGTCGGACCGCTCTCCGCCCGCATGGCGACGCTGTGTGACGAGATCCTCGCACGGGTCGGGCCGGAGGCCGCCGGCCAGGTGGAACACGTCCGGGACCGCCTCGCCGAGCCGTTACGCATCGCGATCGCGGGACGGTTGAAAGCCGGAAAGTCGACACTCGTCAACGCGCTGATCGGCCGCCGGGTCGCGCCCACGGCCGCCGGGGAGTGCACCCGGGTGGTCACCCGGTTCCGGTACGGCCCCGCCGACCGCGTCGACGTGGTGTGCCGCGACGGGCAGCGCCGCAGCCTGCCGCTGGGCGACGACGGCATGATCCCGCAGCGTCTCGGGGTGCCCGCCGGGCGCGTCGCGTACGTGGACGTCACGCTGACCAGTGAGAAACTGCGCGGGCTGACCGTGGTCGACACCCCCGGGCTCGCCTCCACCGACACGGGACTGTCCGCCCGCGCCGCCGCCGAACTCGGCGAGGCGCACAAACCGGACCCCACCGCGCCGTTCGACGCGGCGATCGACGCCGACTCGGCCTCCGAGGTCGCCGCCGCCGAGGCCGTCGCCTACGTGTTCACCCAGGCCGTACGGGCCGACGACGTGCAGGCCCTGGAGGCGTTCCGGTCGGCGTCGGCACGGCTGGCCAGCAGCCCGATCAACGCGCTCGGAGTCTTCGGCAAGGTCGACACGCTCGTGGGCGGGGCCGCGGACCCGTGGCCGGTCGCCGGTCCCCTCGCCGAGCAGCAGGCGGCGCTGCTGGCCCGTACGGTCTCCGAGGTGATCCCGGTCGTGGGGCTGCTCGCCGAGACCGGTGAGGCGGGGCGGCTCACCGCGGCCGACTGCGCCGCCCTGCGGCAGCTGTCCACCGTCCCCGCCGACCAGCTGCGCGTGCTGCTGGCCTCGGTCGACCTGTTCCGCACCCGTCCCGCCCCGCTCGACGCGGCCCGCCGGGAACGGCTGCTGGAGCTGCTCGACCTGTACGGCATCGGTTTCTGCCTGGCGCAGCTGGCCGCGGAGCCGTCCCTGAGCAGCGGGGAACTGGTGCGCCGGCTCGTGCAGGCCTCCGGGTTCCCGCGGCTGCAGCGCACGCTCGAGCAGACCCTGCGATGGCGCGCCGACGCGATCAAGGCGGGCTGGGCGCTCGCCCGGCTGGAACGCATCGCCGGGCACACCGGGGATCTGCGGGACCGCGAGACGCTGCGCGCGGCCACCGAGCGGCTGCTGCGCGAGCCCGCGTACCACCGGTTGCGGCTGCTGGAGGTCGCGCAGCGCGTCGCGACCGGGGCGGTGCCGCTGCCGGTGGCGTGGGAGCGGGAGCTGACCCGGCTGGCGACCTCCGACGACGCCCGCTGGATCCTGCGGCTGCCGCACGCCGGCCCGGACGAGCTGGCCGCGGCCGCGGTCGAGGCGGCGGGCCGCTGGCGGGTGTACGCGGTCGCCGGCGCGGCCCCGGCCCAGTCGCGGGTCGCGCAGGTCGCGCACCGCGGCTTCCACCTGCTCGCCCAGGCGATCCGCGCCCAGGCCGCCGCGCCGCCCGCCACCGAAGAAGTGACCCGGCCGGCAGCTGCCGAAGAAGCGACCCGGCCGGCCGACGCGCCGGCGGCACCGCCCGGCCACGACGAGGCGTGGTGGCGCGAGCAGGCGACGGAGGCGGGACGATGACCGGGACCCGCGAGCTGGCCGGGGTGCTCACCGCCGCCGTCGACGACGCCCTGGCCGCCGTGCAGGCCGCCGACCCCGACGCCGGCGCCGAGCTGGCCGAGCTGCGCCGGCGCCGGCTGACCCGCCCGTCCGTCGTGCTGGTCGGTGAGACCAAACGCGGCAAGAGCTCGCTGATCAACGCGCTGCTGGGGGTGCCGGGACTGTCGCCCGTGGACGCGGCTGTCGCCACCGCCGCGTACCTGCATTTCTCGCCCGGCAGCACGGTGACCGCGACGGCGTACGTGCCGGGGTCGGGCGAGCCGGTCGAGCTGGGCGTGCAGCAGCTGGCCGAGTGGGCCACCGGGCGCGGCGGCGTCCGGGCGCCGCGGCGCATCGACGTCACCCATCCCGCGCCGCTGCTGCAGTACGTGAGCCTGCTGGACACTCCCGGCGTCGGTGGGCTCGATCCCGCGCACACCGCCGTCGCGCTGGACGCGGTGGAACGCGCCACCGCGCTGCTGTTCGTGGCGGACGCGTCGGCTCCGCTGTCGCAGCCGGAGCTGGACTTCCTGGTCGCCGCGAGCGAACGCGTCGACACGGTGGTGTTCGCCCTGACCAAGGTGGACGCGTTCCCGGGGTGGCGGCGCATCGCCGAGGACAACCGGGCGTTGCTGCGGGCCCGCGCGCCCCGGTTCGCGGCCGCGCCGTGGTTCCCGGTGTCGGCGCGGCTGGCCGAGATGGCGCTGGCGGTGCCGGCCGGCGAGCAGGCCGCCCTGGTCGACGCCTCGCGCATCGCCGAGCTGCAGCACGCCCTGGTGGAGCTCGCCGGGCGCGGGCATCAGCTGCAGCTGGCCAACGTGCTGCGCGCGGCCCGCGCCGAGCTGGCCCGGCTGGAGCAGGCCGCCCAGGACCGGGTCACCGCGGCCGAGGCCGACCCGGGGGCGACGGCCCGGGTCCGCGAGCAGCGCAGCGCCCTGGCCGCGCGGAAACGCACCGAGTCTCGGCAGTGGGCGCTGCTGCTCAGCGCCGAGACGCAGCGCGCCCGCGTCGAGGTGGTGGGGATGCTGCGCACCCGCATCGCCGAGGTGCAGCAGCAGGTCGGGGCGCGCATCGACACGCTGCGCGGCGACGGGCTGGCCGCGCTGCCCGATCAGGTGGACGCGGAGCTGCAGGCGGTGGCCGTACGGCTGTCGCAGGATCTGCAGGCCACGTTCCGTCAGGTCGGCGAGAAGGTCCTGGCGCAGGTGTTCGACGACGAGGAGCTGGCCGCGGTGCTGGACCGGCTCAACGCCACCCTGCGGCACGCGCTGAGCGCCGGGCCGCCGCGCGAGCACTCGGCCGACAACATGCTGATCGCGTTGTCGGCCGGCGGCATCGCCGTCATGGCCGGGCGCGGCGCGGTGTTCGGCGCGTCGCTGCTGGGTGTGGGCGGGGTGGTCGCCGGCGGCCTGCTCGTTCCCGTGGCGGGTCTGGGCCTGGGGGTGGCCGCGGGCGGGTACGTGCTGTACCGGCGGCGGGTGCAGTCGGACCGGCAGCAGGCCCGCGCGTGGCTGCGCGAGGTGCTCGGCGAGGCCCGCGCGGCGTTGCAGGACGAGATCTCGTACCGGTTCACCGATCTGCAGTACGCCCTGGGCGTGGCCGTCGACGACGCCGTGGAGCGGCGGCTGCGCGACCTGGACGCGCGCATCGCCGAGATCGACGCGGCGGCCGCCGAGGACGCCGCGGGCCGCGCCCGCCGCCGGGCCGCGGCGTCCGCCGAGCTGCAGCAGGCCCGCGCCCGGGTCAAGCAGGCCGACGACGTTCTCGCCCGGGCCCGGTCCCTGGCGCCCGCCGCAAGCGGTCAGGAGGATTCATGAGCGACGAGCACGGCTGGCCGGAGTTCCACGATCCCGGTCACCACGACGACCCGGGCCACCACGGCTACGACGACGACGGCGGCGTGCACGCGCACCCGGACCCGGCGGACGGCTGGCACGACGACGTCGCCGACGCCGGCCACGACGACCTCGCCGGGCTGGACCACGGCGCGCCGGAGCAGGGCTGGGAGCAGCCGGACGCCACCGGGCACGGCATGCCCGAGCTGCACGACGTCCCCGAAGCGCACGACGCGGCGGACGCCCACGCCGTCGTGGACGTCACGCACGGGCACGACATGGGCCCGGTCGGGGCGGACCCGGACGCCGCGGCGGATCCCGGTGACGTCGCCGACCCCGCGCAGGTGTTCCCGCCGGCGCTGGACGTGGGACCGCTGCCCGAGCCGGTCGACGGGTTCCCGTGGATCGACACGGGCAGCCTCGGCACGGTGGACCCGGTCGCGGTGCACGCCGATCCGGTCACCGCCGCGGATCTGGCCGGGTACGCGGCCGAGGAGCTGCCACCCGCCGAGGACCCGTGGGCGCACCTGGCGCAGTCGGAGGACCCGGCCACCAGTGCCCTGGCCCGCTGGTGGCGCGACAACGGCTGACAAGCCGGCGAAACGCGTCCACAGGCGGGGTCGCGCAGCGCCGCGGATGCTCTAAGCTGCCTGCCGAGCGGCGGGAAATCGCCCCGTCCAACCACCCCACCGCCCCCCAGAAACGGACTGAAGGCTGGTGGTCCCTGGGAGGTTTCACGGTCATGGGCGCATCCGCACATCCGCCGGCCGGCACTGTCGCGCCCGTCACCGGCCGCCGGGAACGCACCGGCTGGTACTTCTACGACTGGGCCAACTCGGCGTTCTCCACCACCGTCATCACGGTGTTCCTGGGGCCGTTCCTGACCTCGGTCGCCGAGCAGGCCGCCGGGTGCGCGCTGGGCGCCGACGAGTGCTCGGGGCGGGTGCATCCGCTGGGCATCAGCGTCGCCGCCGGGTCCTACTTTCCGTACCTGGTGTCGCTGTCGGTGCTGCTGACGGTGTTCGTGCTGCCCGTGATGGGCGCTGTCGCCGACCGGGCCGAGCGCAAGAAGCCGCTGCTGGCCGCCGCGGCGTTCACCGGCGCCGGCGCGACGGTGGCGATGGCGTTCGTGACCGGCGAGCGCTATCTGCTGGGCGGGGCGCTGTTCATCGTCGCGAACGTGGCGTTCGGCGCGTCGGTGGTGGTGTACAACTCGTTCCTGCCGCGGCTGGCCGGCCCCGACGAGCGGGACAAGGTGTCCAGCCGTGGCTGGGCGCTGGGCTACCTGGGCGGCGGGGTGTTGCTGCTGCTGAACCTGGTGGTCGTGATGGTGCTCAGCGTCGAGGGTGACGACCGGCGCACCCTGGACCTGGCCCGCTGGTGCATCGTGTCGGCCGGGGTGTGGTGGGCGGTGTTCACGCTGCTGCCGCTGCGGTGGCTGCGCGAGCACCCCGGCACGGCCGCCAGCGGGGCGCGCGGCAACGTGCTCACCGACGGGTTCCGGCAGCTGGGGCACACGGTGCGCAGCTTGAAGGCGTACCCGTTGACGTTGTTCTTCCTGGCCGCGTTCCTGGTCTACAACGACGGCATCCAGACGGTGATCGCGCTGGCCAGCCAGTTCGGCACCGAGGAGCTGAAGCTGGGGCAGAGCACGCTGATCATCACCATCCTCATCGTGCAGTTCCTCGCGTTCGGCGGCGCGCTGCTGCTGGGCGCGCTGGCCGCGCGGATCGGCGCGCGCCGCACGGTGCTGTTCGCGCTGGCGATGTGGCTGCTGGTGATCCTGGCCGCGTTCTGGCTGCCCGAGGGCGAGCCGGTGCCGTTCATGCTGCTGGGCGTGGGGATCGGCTTGGTGATGGGCGGCAGCCAGGCGCTGAGCCGCTCGTTGTTCAGCCAGCTGATCCCGGAGGGCCGCGAGGGCGAGTACTACGGCTTCTACGAGATCAGCGACAAGGGCACGAGCTGGCTGGGGCCGCTGGCGTTCGGGCTGGTGTTCCAGCTGACCGACAGTTACCGGGTGGGCATCGTGTCGCTGGTGGTGTTCTTCGTCGCCGGTGGCATCCTGCTGGCGATGGTGCCGATGCGCCGGGCCATCGTGGCCGCGGGCAACACGCCCCCGCGGCTGCTGTGAGCGGACAGGGAGCGGCACGGGTGGACATCACGATCGACGCGGCGTCGCCGGTGCCGCCGTACGAGCAGGTCCGGTTGCGGATCGCGGCGCTGGCCGCCGACGGGGTCCTGGCGGCGGGCACCCGGCTGCCGCCGGTGCGGGCGCTGGCCGCGCAGCTGGGCCTGGCGGTGAACACGGTGGCCCGCGCCTACCGGGAGCTGGAGCAGGCCGGGCTGGTGGAGACCCACGGCCGGGCGGGCACGCTGATCACGCCGGCGGCGGCCGGGACGCCGGTCGCGGCCCGGGAGGCGGCCCAACGGTACGCGGACGAGACAAAGTCCCTCGGACTGACACCGCAGGCGGCGTTGGCGCTGGTCGAGGCCGTTCTCCGGCATCCGGGCTGACCGTCGGGGCCGGGCCGGCCCGGTTCAGGTGGTGGTGACGGTGATCGCGCCGGACGGGCACATCACGACCGCGCGCTGCAGCAGCTCCGGGTCCTCGCCGTCGGGATGCTCGTCGAGGACCACGACCACGCCGTCGTCGTCCTGGTCGAAGACGCGGGCCAGGGTCATGACGCAGTTGCCGGCGCCGATGCAGACGTCGCGATCGGCGCGTACGTGCGCGCTCACCAGGTCACCGGCAGTTCGGCGAGGCCGTACACGATGGACATGTCGCGTTTGGGCAGCTGGGCGGGGTCGGCCGCGAGGCTGAGGCCGGGCAGGCGGCGGGCCAGGCGGGTGAGGGCGATGCGCAGTTCCGCCCGGGCCAGGGGCTGGCCGATGCACTGGTGCACGCCGAAGCCGAACGCCAGGTGCTGGTGCGCCTGCCGGTACGGGTCGAACCCGTCGGCGTCGTCGAACACGTCGTCGTCGCGGTTGGCCAGCGACAGCAGGGCGGTGGCCGGTTCGCCGGCGCGGATGAGCCGCCCGCCGATCTGCACGTCGCGGATCGCCTGGCGGGGCAGGCCGGTGCGCACGATCGTCAGGTAGCGCAGCAGCTCCTCGACGAGGGTGTCGGCTTCCGCGTCGCCGCCGTCGCGCAGCCGCTGCCACACGGCGGGCCGTTGCAGCAGCAGGAGCACGCTGAGCCCGATCATGTTGGCGGTGGTCTCGTGCCCGGCGATGAGCAGCAGCAGCGCCATGCCGATGAGCTCGCCGATCTCCAGTTCGCCGGTGCGCACCCGGTCGCTGACGAGCCGGCCGAGCAGGTCGTCGCCCGGGTTGCCGCTGGTGCGCTTGGTCTCGATGAGCCCGCCGAGGTAGGCGCGCAGGCTGGTGGCCGCGTCGCGCACGGCGAGCGGGTCGGCGCTCTGGTCCAGCATGATGGCGCTGCGCTGCTGGAAGAACGCGTGGTCGCTGTACGGCACGCCGAGCAGGTGGCAGATCACCAGCGACGGCACCGGCAGCGCGAAGGTGGCCACGAGGTCGGCGGGAGGCCCGGCGGCGACGAGCGCGTCGAGGGCGCCGTCGACCACGTCGCCGATGTGCGGTTCGATCCGCCGTACATTCTTGATCATGAATTCGGCGGTGAGCATCCGCCGCAGCCGCAGGTGCTCCTCGCCGTCCATGCGGATGAATCCGCCGCGGCGGTTCTGCGGGGTCGCCGGCGGCGGGGTGCGCAGCAGCGGGAAGCCGGGCCGGGTCATGTCGGCGCTGAACGCGTCGGAGCGCAGCATCTGCTTGACGTCGGCGTGCCGGGTGACCAGCCAGGTCCAGCCGCCGGTGGGCAGGCGTACCCGGGTGACGGGCCCGTCGAGGCGGCGCCGGTCGGCCGCGGTCACCGGGGTGAACGGGTCGTCGTCGGGGCTGCGGAACGGGAACAGGGGGAGGCGGTCGGTCAGCACATCGGCCACAGCGGCGCTCCTGAAGTTGCGGGGCGTACTGGTTCGCAAGCGCTACGTTATCGCCGGATCGGGCATAGGACAACGAATGTCGATGAATCTCCTCGCCCGGGTCACCTGTGCCGCGCGTGGCCCCGGATGACGAGGATGTGCCACAGGTATTTGAGGAGCTGCAGCACGTCGGCGTGGTCACCGAACGCGGCGAGTTCGCCCGTACGGTGGCCGGCCGCGCCGATCACCGCCGCGTCGATCGGGCCCGGCCCCAGGGCGCGGGCGAGGCGGGCGGCGTCGCGGCCGCGCAGCCGTTCGTCGAACGCGCCGGCGTCCAGAACGAAGCCGGGGTGCCACTCCAACGGGGCGATCGTGGCCAGGTGCGCCGCGGTGGGCGTACCGGCGAACGCGGGGTCGCAGACCACGGCCTCGACGTCGGCGGCCAGGTCGACGCCGCCGTGCACCTGCGCCTCGACGTAGTCGTCGAGGGTGCGCCCGGCACTGGTGCGCGGGCCGGTCAGCGCGGCGACCCACTGCGGCGCCGCCGCGGCGTTGAGGCCCAGCGCCTGCCCGGTGCGCTCCACCTGCTCGAGCAGCGCCGCCCAGATCCCGCCGAACGCGTCGGCGGTGCCCACGATCTGCGGTTCGGTGACGCTGTCGCCGTGACTGAACGTGGCCCGTTCGGCGACGTGGGCGCGCAGCCGCAGGTGGCAGCTGCCGAACCGGGGCGCCGCCCCGTCGGGGTGCCCGGCCAGGTTCAGCGCGCCGTACACGGGCCGGCCGGCGCCGGACCGGCTCGGGTACGCGCCGGCGAACAGGCGCTGCTCCCACCGGTCCCGGTCTCCGCCCGGGTACGCGGTGAGCCCGCCGTTGGAGATGCCGGTCTCGAACTGGCTGCGGTAGACACCCTCGGCGGCCAGGTGCTCGGCGACCGTACGCCCGTCGCGCAGCAGCCGGTCGGGGTGGAAGTTGACGGTGATCCGCGCGCCCGGCACGGGCACCCGGCCGGCGGCGCCGAGCGCCCGCACGTGCGCGAGGGCCCGGGCCGCCTGCGGGTTCACTTCGCGTCGATGACGCCGGTCGCCAGCAGCACCATCAGCAGCGCGCCGAGCACCAGCCGGTAGCCGATGAAGATCGAGTACGAGTGCCGGGCGATGAACTTGAGCAGCCACGAGACGGCGAACCAGCCGACGATGAAGCTGACCACCGTGGCGGTGATGGTGGCCGGCCAGCCGACGCCGCCGTTGGCGGTGGAGATGCCGTCGTACTCCTGGACGGTCTGCAGGACGGTCGCGCCGAGCAGCGCCGGGATGCTCAGGAAGAACGACAACTTCGTCACAGTCACCCGATCGAAGTCGCGCAGCAGGCCCGCGGTCATCGTCGCGCCCGAGCGGGACACGCCGGGGATCAGCGCCAGGCACTGCACCGTACCGATGATCAGGGTGTCCTTCCAGGTGACGTCCTCCTGGTGGCGCACCTGGGTGGCGGCGTGGTCGGCGAACCACATCACGCCGCTGTAGAGGATCAGCGCGCCGGCGACGAACCACAGGCTGCGCAGCGTGGTCTCGATGGTGTCCTGGAACAGCAGCCCGATGATGCCGATCGGGATCGAGCCCAGGATGACCGCCCAGCCGAACCGGTAGTCGGCGTTGCCGCGCTGTTCGCTGCTGAACACGCCGCGGAACCACGCCGCGATGATCCGGATCAGGTCGTGGCGCAGGAAGATCACCGTGGCCAGCACCGCGCCGGACTGGATGATCGCCGTGAACGCCGTGATGTCCGGCGCGTCGATCCGGTAGCCGAGCAGTTTCTCCAGGATGGTCAGGTGGCCCGTGCTGGAGATGGGCAGGAACTCGGTGAAGCCCTCCACCGCGCCCAGCAGCACCGCTTCGAAGATGTTCAACCCAACCCCGTCTCGAGATCGACAGCCTGACCGCGGTCGAGGATAGGGGGTCGCTCAGCCGCCGCTGCGGCGGACCCGCGCCGCGGCGATGGTGTACGCCGGGTCACGGTCCAGGTTGTGCCGGTCGCGGTCGTAGCGGCGGGTCGTGCGCGGGTCGGCGTGCCCCATCGCGTCCTGCACGTCCTCCAGCGGCACCCCTTCCGCGCGGGCCGTGGTGGCGAACGCGTGCCGCAGCGAGTGCGGCGACAACCGCTCCCAGCCCGGGATGCCGGCCTGGTGTGCGAGCCGGCGCACGAGCCGGAACACCGCGTGCCGGTCCAGCCGGGCGCCGGACGCGGTGACCAGCAGCGGCCCGTCGAGCCGGTCCGCGGTGGTGGCCTCGGCGGCGGCGCGCTGCGCCAGATAGGCGTCCAGGGTGGCCGCCGCGTACGGGGTCAGCGCCCGCCGCCGCGGCTTGCCGCCCTTGCCGATGAACCGCACGCTGCGGTGCCCGCGTTCCACACCGACGTCGGCCACGTCCAGGCCGACCAGCTCCCCCACGCGCAGCCCCAGATCGGCCAGCAACGCGATCGCGGCGTGGTTGCGGGCCGCCGCCGCGCCGGTGCCGGCCTGCGCGGCGGCCAGCACCGCGTCGACCTCCTCCGGGCTCAGCCCGACGGTGGCCGAGTGGTCGCGGGACACGTACGGCCGGTCCGCGCCGGCCACCGGGTTCGCGTCGACCGCGCGCAGCTTGACGAGGAAGTCGTACCAGCTGGACAGCCCGGACAGCTTGCGCGCGACGGTCGCCGGGGCCAGCTCCGCCGCCTCCAGGCCGCGCGCGTACGCGTTGACGTCCAGGAACGACGCCCGTAGCGGGTCGACGTCGCGCCCGGCGCACCAGGCCAGCCACGCGGCCACGTCACGCCGGTACGCGTCGCGGGTGTGCGCGGACAACCGCCGGTTCTGCAGCCACGCCTCGGTGACCTGCTCGGCGCTGCCACCGACGGCGACCGTCCCGCCGCTCTGCCGGGGTACCAGGGACATGCCGTCATGATCTCAGCCGGTGTGCACCCGGGCGTGCTCGACATGCCAGGTGCGGGTGTGCCCGATCGCGTCGGCGAACCACCGGTCGTGCGTGACCGTCACCAGCGTCCCCCGGTACGCGCGCAGCGCCTCCTCCACCACGTCGAGCGCGTCGAAGTCCAGATAGTTCGTCGGCTCGTCCAGCAGCAGCACCCGCGCCGGGCTGTTCACCATCACCGCCAGCAGCAGCCGCCGCAGCTCCCCCGCCGACAGGCTGCGCACCGCAGCACCCCACTGGTCGGGCCCGAACTGGTGCCCGGCGAGCAGGGCCTCCGCCTCGTCGGCGTACACCGGCACCCGGGAGCGGAAGAACTCCACGACCGTGGCGCCGGTACGCAGCCCCGCATCGGTCTGCGGCAGCACCGCCACCGGTAGCGCCGCCTGCGCCTGCAGCTCCCGCAGCAGCGTGGTCTTGCCGGCCCCGTTGCGCCCGGTGATCAGGATCCGGTCGCCGCGGCGCACGTCCAGGTCCACACTGTCGAGGACCACCCGCTCACCCCACTTCACGGTCAGGTCCCGGACGGTGATCAGCGGCTCGCCCGCCTCGGCGTCGTCGTCCGGGAACGCCAGGGTCAGCGGCGGCCGGGTCCGCGGCTCGCTGATCCAGCGCACCGACTCCATCTGCCGGCGCAGCCGCCGCTCGCGGACCTTAGCCTTGCGGGCCACCTTGCGGGCGATGCGGCGCAGGTGCGGCGCCTCCACACCGGAACGCACCGTGGTCTCCACGAACAGCGACTGCGCCTTGGTGCGCTCGATGTCGTCCTGCCAGCGGCGGCGGTCCTTCTCCTGCGCCTCGTAGTCGAGCAGCAGCTTCTGCCAGCGGCGTGTCTTCTCCTGCCGGTACGCGCCGTACCCGCCGCCGGGGTAGTCCTGCGGCTCGTCGTGGATGCCGTCGAGCTCGATGATGTGGGCGACGGTGGTGTCCAGGAACGCCCGGTCGTGGCTGACCGCGAGGACCGCGCCGGCGTATCCGGCCAGCCACTGCGCCAGCCACGCGGCGCCCTCGGCGTCGAGGTGGTTGGTGGGCTCGTCGAGCAGCAGCACGTCCGGCTCGTCCAGCAGCGCCCGGGCCAGCAGCAGCCGCGCCTGTTCCCCGCCGCTGACCTCGTCCAGCGGCCGTTCGTCGGCCAGGTGCGCGATGTCCAGGCGCAGCCGCACCTCGTCCAGCCGGGACTCGGCGGTCCACCCGCGCAGGGCGCTCCACCGCTCCTGCGTGTCGCCGTACGCGGCCAGCACGTCGCGGCCCTGCGCCAGCTCGCGTTCCAGGTGGCGCATCCGGGCGGTCACCTCGGCGAGCTCGCCCAGCCCGCCGCTCAGGAACGCGCCGACGGTGTCGTGACCGGCGGCGACCTGCTGCGGCACGTACCCGACCCGGGTGCCGGGGCCACGCACGACCGTGCCGGACGACGGGGGCAGCTCCCCGGCGAGCACCCGCAGCAGGGTGGTCTTGCCGGCCCCGTTGGGGCCGACCACGCCGACCCGGTCGCCGGCGCCGAGGACCAGGTCGAGACCGGCGAACAGCGGATCGCCGTCGTGGGTGCAGCTGAGAGAGACGGCTTTGAGCACGGAGTCCTCCGCGGACGATCGGATACCGACAGGGGTACGGCGACCCACGCGCTCGCGGACGGTCAGCGGCGCAGCACGGGTCGGGTCGGTATCACACGGAAGCGTCGGCTCCTTCGCGGCTCGGCGGTGCTCGGCCACCACCCTGCCCGGGACCGGACCGGACCGCAACCACATTTCCAATAGTACGGTTGACGGTATATTCAGTTGCCCGTACTGTGCTGGGCATGCAGGAGCCCACCTTCCTCATCCTCACCGCGCTGGCCGCGCAACCACTGCACGGCTACGCCATCATCCGAAGCGTCACCGAGCTGTCCCACGGCGACGTCAACCTGCGCCCCGGCACCCTCTACGGCGCCCTCGACCGCCTCGCCGAACAAGGCCTCGTCGAGGTCGACCACGAAGAAGCCGTCGAGGGACGGCTGCGCCGCTACTACCGGCTCAGCGACAGCGGCGCGGGGGCGCTCGCCGCGCAAGCCGAACGGCTGCGCCGCAACGCCGCCACCGCCGAGACCGAGCTGGGCCGCCGCGGCGGCATCGTGCCCGGCCTGTCCTTCACCGCGGGCGCCGCATGACCACCACCGAATGGCCCCAGGCCGACGCCCGCCTCGAACGCGCCTACCACCGGCTGCTGCGCACCTACCCCCGCCGGTTCCGCGCCCGGCACGGGGCCGAACTCGTCACCACCCTGCTCGAGATGGCCGCCCCCGGCCAGCGCCGGCCGACCCGCGCCGACGCGCTGCACCTGCTCGCCGGCGGCCTGCGGCACCGCTTCCGGCTGCCCGCCCGCCGCCCGCTCGCCCTCGTCGCCGCCGTGCTGATCACCCTCATCGGCGGCGCGTTCGGGGCCGCCGCGGGCTCCTGGACCGCCACGCAGACCTTCGCCGACCTGCCGCAGCCACGAGCGCTGCTCGACCTCGCCGGCGGCGGCACCGACGACTGGTGGACCATCCACGACCGCTCACCCTGGACCGCGGCCATGACGATGGCCGACAGCGCCGACGTGCCCCACTGGGACGCCGAAGCGGCCCGCCGCCGCTACGCCGCCGCCGGATGGGACGTCGGCCCGCTCACCGACCCCGGCGGCTCCGCCTTCACCACCGACGCCGGCGGCGCCACCGTGCCCGCGCCGCTGACCTCGTACCGCTTCGACGCCACCCGCGACGGCGTGCACACCGAGGTCAGCGGCCACTTCACCGGCGAACACGGCATGGTCGGCGTCACCGCGTGGGCCGTACCGACACCCGCGCACCTGCCCCTGATCGCAGCCGGCGCCGCGCTCGGGCTGCTCGCCGGATGGCTGCTGGCCGCAGCGCTCACGTACCGCATCGCGCACAGCGCCCGGCCCCGCACCGCCACCGCCCTGACCGCTGCGGCACTGGCAGCGCTCACGCTGCCCACCGTCGCCCTGTACGGCAACGTCATGCGCGCCTTCCGCTACGCCGGCGGCGACGGCGTCGCGTTCACCGTGCACAGCGCGTTCAACCCCGGTCCGTACTACCCGTTCGGACCGGGATGGCAGATCCTCGCCTACACCATCGGCGGGCTGCTGCTCGGCACCCTGGCGGCCACCGTCGCCCGCCCCGGACCCGCACCCCAGCCGGCCACCGCGCCCTGACCGAGACGCGACAGGCCGCCACCGGGACCTCGGTGGCGGCCTGTCGCGTCGCTCGTACGGCTCAGGCGGCGTACGCCATCGCCTTGTTCACACCGTGCGCGTCGGTCACGGCCAGCCGCGACGCCATCGTCGAGCGGCTCGCGATCTGCGCCGCGTACGCCGCCCGGCGCCGCGCCACACACCCGTCGCCCTTCGCCGCCGCCGCGTCCTGCTGCTCCATGTGCCGGCCCAGACCGTCACGCAGCAGCGCCAACGCCTCCGTCCGCAGCTGCGACACCCGCGACTCGGTCACACCCAGCTCCGCCGCCACCTCCGACAGCGGCCGCTCCTGCAGGAACGACGCCTCCACCACGAACCGCAGCCGCTCCGGCAGCACCGCCACCGCGTCGTGCAGGTAGCCGATGCGCTCGCGGTGCAGCAGCATCTCCTCCGGGTTCAGCGCCGACTCCGTCACCATGTCCTCGGCCGTGCCCGCCGCGAAACCCTGCAGCGACAGCACCGCCGCGCGCTGCACGTCGTCGTCCACCGACGCCAGCTCCGACACACCCACACCCAGCAGCTCCGCCAGCTCCGTCGGGGTCGGCGTACGCCCCAGCTGCGCCGTCAGCTCCTGCCGGGCCACATCGGCCCGCCGCGCCCGCGCCCGCACCGAGCGGCTCGCCCAGTCCATGCTGCGCAGCTCGTCCAGCAGCGCGCCCCGCACCCGCACCGCCGCGAACCGGCCGAACGGGATGCCACGCTTCGCGTCGTACGCCTGCGCCGCCGTCACCAGCGCCGCGTACCCGGCCGACGCCAGGTCGTCACGGTGCACGTGCGCGGGAACCTTGAACAGCATCTCCCGGACCAGGTGACCCACCAGCGGCATGTTCTCGCGAATCAGGCTCTCCAGCTCACGGCTGACGGTCTTCGGCGCGGTCGCTGCGGACATCGTGTGTTCCCCCTCGTTTCCCGTCTCCCGGTGACGGCTCACCGGCTGACAGGGGGAACTTTTCGTTGCGCAGGGTGCAGAGAACGGTCACCCACGGTTGCCGATCGGTTGTAACGGCAAAAACGCTAAAGTGTCAGCAGCCACCCGTTGTCCAGCGCCAGCCGCACCGCCTCCGCCCGCGTCCGCGCGCCGGTCTTCCCGATCGCCGACGACAGGTGATTGCGCACCGTCCCCTCCGACAGGTGCAGCTCACGGGCGATGTCCGCCACCGTCCCGCCCTCACGCGCCGACCGCAGCACCTGCGTCTCCCGCTCGGTCAACGGCGAATCCCCGTACGCCAGCGACTGCGCCGCCAACCCCGGATCCACCACCCGCAACCCCTCGTGCACCCGCCGCACCGCATCCGCCAGCTGCCGCGCCGGTGTGTCCTTCACGATGAAGCCGCTCGCCCCCGCCGCCATCGCCTGCCGCAGATAACCCGCCCGCCCGAACGTCGTCACCATCAACACCCGGCACCCCGGCACCACCCGATGCACCTCCCGGGCCGCAGCCACCCCGTCCAACCCGGGCATCTCCACATCCAGCAACGCCACATCCACCGCATGCGCCCGCACCGCAGCCACCACCTCGTCGCCGCGGCCCACCTCGGCCACCACGCTCAGATCCGGCTCCATGTCCAGCAACGCCGCCATCGCCCCCCGCACCAGCGCCTGATCGTCGGCCAGCAACACCCGGATCACCGAACCTCCACCCGTACCCGGAAACCCGGCCCGTCCCCGCGCCGGCCCACCACCAACCGCGCCCCCGCCGCCTCCGCCCGGCGCCGCAACCCCGCCAGACCCTGCCCGTCCGGCGCCGGCGGCCCACCACCCGGCCCGTCGTCCACGATCTCCACACTCTGCGGCGCCAGCCGCACCACACACCGGCTCGCCCCGCTGTGCCGCACGACGTTCGTCACCGCCTCCCGGATCGTCCACGCGAACAACTCCCGCAACCGCGTCGGCACCTCATCGGCCGCGCCCGGCAACTCCGCCGCCACATGCGCCGCCGCCAACGCCTCCCGCGCCGCAGCGATCTCCCCCGGCAACGAGATCCCCCGCACCCCCATCGCCGTCGCCCGCACATCCGACAACGCGTCGCGCGCCAGCACCTCCAGATCCCGCAGCTCCCGCCGCGCCCGCTCCACATCCACATCCAGCAACCGCTGCGCCAACTCCGCCTTCACCGTCACCACCGTCAGCGAATGCCCCAGGATGTCGTGCAGATCCGACGCGATCCGCGCCCGCTCCTGCTGCACCGCCATGTCCGCCAACTCCTCCTGAGCCACCAGCAACCGGGCCTGCCGCTCCCCCGCCAGCCGCAACCCCCACACCGCCGCCGAACCCAGCAGCACCGCCAGCCCGTACCCGTCGTCCTCCCAGCCCGGCACCCGCCACGCCAGCAGCTCCGCCGCCACCGCCAGCCCCGCCGCGAACGGCGCCGCCTGCCCCAACGGCAACGACGCCATCGCCGTCGCCGCCACGAACACCAGACACGTCAGCGCATGAAACCCCGCACCCGGCACCTGCAGCACCGTCAACGTCAACAGCGCCAGCAGCCCCGCCCACACCCGCACCGAACCGTGCAGCCGCGCCACCCGCGACCCCGCCCGGCTGAACCAGCGCACCATCGCCAGATACAGCGCCGCGAACCCGGCGAGCGCCGCCACGCCCACGTCCCGCTGCCAGTCATTGCCCCGCGCCGTCAGCGCCGACAGGTTCTCACCCAGGTAGAACAGCCACACCGCGGCGAACACCCAGCCGAAACGCCCCCGCGAACCCGCCACCGCCCCGCGCGCAAGCGCACCCGGCGACCCCGCGCCGGCACCGCCGCCGCTCACACCCGCGCCGTGTCCCGCCGGAACCGCCACACCGCGCCCGCCGTGAACACCGACGTCCACACCAGCACGTTCAACCCCGCCAGCCACAGATTCCCCTCCCGCACCAGCGGATACCGGGCGATCTCCCCGACCCCGTACACCGGAGTGAACTTCGCCAGCGTCGCAAAAGTCGACCCCATCAGATCCAGCGGCACGAACAAACCGCCCGCGAACGCCAGCACCGCCAGCACCGGCCCCAGAATCTGCATCACGTTCTCACTGGGCAGCAGATAACCCATGAACAACCCGAACGCCGCGAACACCAGCGCACACAACCACGCCAGCACCCCGCACTCCACCCACGCCGCCGCCGGCAACCGCGCCCCCGCGACCGCACCCACCGCGAACGCCACCGCCACCGACACCGCCCCGATGATCATCGCCAGAACCAGCTTCACCGCCACGTACGCCACCGGCCGCAACGGCGTCAACCGCAACTGCCGGCTCCACCCCGCCGCCCGCTCCACCGACACCATCGCCCCACCGCTCGTGGTCGCCAGCATCGCCCCGTACACCGCCATGCTCACCAGCACGAACCCCGTCACGTTCCCGCCGCCCACCCGCTGCGTCCGGTACGACTCGCTCGTGCCGAACAACAGGAAGAACACCGCCGGCATCACAAACGTGAAAATCACCGTGCGCCGGTTCCGCACCAATCGGCGCAACTCCAGCCGGACCATCCCCCACGAAAACCCGCCCAGCCGGGGCAACCCGCGCTCCCGCACCACCGCAGCCACCGTCACCGCACACCCCCCACAGCCTCATCCGCCGTCGCCGCCTCATCCGCCGTCAAAGCCAGGAACGCCTGCTCCAGATTCCGCGACGTGATCTCCAAATCCCGCGCCGGCGTCGCCGCCAACAAGAACCGCGCCACCGCATCCGAATCCCGCCCGTGCACGAACACCGAATCCCCGCGCACCTCCACCGAATCCACCCCCGGCAACCCGGCCAGCGCACCCTCATCCGCACCCGGCCACGTCGCCCGCACCGTACGACCCGACGCCATCGCCTTCACCTGCGCCGCCGTACCATCCGCCACCACCCGGCCCCGCCGCACGAACACCACCCGATCCGCGTACGCATCCGCCTCCTCCAAGTAATGCGTCGCGAACACCACCGTGCGCCCCGACCGCGCGTCCTCCCGAATCGCCGACCAGAACTCGTGCCGGCCACCCACATCCATCCCCGTCGTCGGCTCATCCAGGACCAGCAACTCCGGATCCGGCAACAACGCCATCGCGAACCGCAACCGCTGCTGCTGCCCACCCGAACACTTACCGACCAACCGGCCCCCGATGTCCGCGATCCCCGCCCGCTCCAGCACCTCAGCCACCTGCGACCGCGGCCGCCCGAACAACACCGCCGTCAACCGCACCGTCTCCTCGACCGTGTAGTCCTTCAACAACCCGCCGGTCTGCATCACCGCCGACACCAGCCCCAACGCCACCGCCTCCCGCGGCGACCGCCCGTACACCCGCACCGACCCCCGCGTCGGCGCCGACAACCCCAGCACCAGATCCACCGTGCTGGTCTTGCCCGCCCCGTTCGGACCCAGCAACGCCACCACCTCACCCGCGCCGATCCGCAGACTCACCCCGTCCACCGCGGCGACATCCCCGAACCGCTTCACCACCGCATCCAGCTCCACCGCCGGAACCCCCGACCCGCGAGCCACACCCTCACCCACCGCAGCGACCGTCATGCCACCCACCCTCACCCCACCGCACCCCACCCGGGCAGCACACCCGTCACGACCCACCCATGACATCCGTCAGGGGTCCATCGGACGACCGGCCGCTCCCCCCGCCCGCCCGCCACCTCCACACTGGACCCGACACCACCGGCCACCCGGTGCGGTCCGGCACGACCGCACCGGGCCCGCGGTGGGTCACGCGGTGACCCACCGCGGCCCCGCCTTTCCGCCGACAGCGAGAACCCCTTCCCACCCGGGTACGACACCGGCATCGTCGAGCCATGAACCTGCTCGTCCTCGGCGGAACCGGCTTCGTCGGCCGCACCGTCATCGACCACGCCCGCGCCCGCGGCCACCACATCACCGTCCTCAACCGCGGCCACCGACCCCCGCCACCCGGCGTCACCGCCCGCACCGGCGACCGCACCGAACCCGGCGGGCTCACCGCCCTCGGCACCGGCACCTGGGACCTCGTCGTCGACACCTGGTCCGGCACCCCGCGCGCCGTCCGCGACGCCGCCACCTTCCTCAGCGGCCGCGCCGGGCACTACACGTACGTCTCCAGCCGCAGCGTGTACGCCGACACCACCGACCTCCCCCTCACCGAACAGTCACCCACCGTCCACGCCACACCCGACGACACCGGCGACACCGACTACGCCCGCTGCAAACGCGGCGCCGAGATGGCCGCCGACCACCACTTCGACGGCCCCGTCCTGCACGCCCGCGCCGGACTCGTCCTCGGCCCCCACGAGGACGTCGGCCGCCTGCCCTGGTGGCTGCACCGCCTCGCCACCGGCGGACCCACCCTCGCGCCCGGCCCCCGCGACCTCGGCATCCAGTACATCGACGCCCGCGACCTCGCCGACTTCCTGCTCGACGCCGCCACCGACGGGCGCAGCGGCCCCTACACCGTCGTCAGCCCCGAAGGCCACGCCACGATGGGCGACCTGTTGGAGCTCGGCACCGCCGTCACCGGCGGCCACGCCCAGCTGCGGTGGACCGACCCGGAACCCATCCTCGCCGCAGGTGTACAGCCGTGGACGGAGCTGCCGATCTGGCTGCCACCCGGACACCTGCACGATCTGCTGCACCGCGGCGACGTGAGCAAGGCCCTCGCCGCGGGTCTGCGCGTACGCCCGCTCCGCGACACCGTCGCCGACACCTGGGCCTGGCTGCGCAGCCTCGACGGCCCGCCCCCGCAGCGGCCGGACCGTCCCCGGGCCGGCCTGGACCCGGTTCGGGAAGCCGCCCTGCTCACCTGATTTTCAGCGGGTCGTCGAATTCCTTTTTGCTCTTGACCTTGGTTGGTACGTGTCCGCGGCGGGCGGTGGGGCACACACCCTGTAGGGCATCCTAGGATGTTACTGGTGGAGAATGGGCGGCGTGCCCACCGCCGACGCCACCGCGACCCGCGCCGAGCTGCAGGTCCTGCGGCCGGACCTGGTGGACGCCTACGACCGGTCCCTGCCGCGGGCCCGCGCCGAGATCCTCGCCCGGCTGCTGACCGCGCTCGCCCACGAGCCCCTGCCGGGGTCCGAGGACGTGCAGGCGCCCTCTGCCGAGGCCATCACCGATCCCGTGGGGCTCGTCCGGCGGCTGGGCTGGCCGTCCACGTTCGCCGCCGAGATCGGCAACAGCGTGGCCAACCTCGCCCTGGCGTACGCGGACCCGCCCCCGCCCACCTCACGGCCGCTGTTGTCCACCGCCCCGGACCTGGCCACCCTGGAACAGCTCGTCCCCGACGGGCACCCGCTGCACCCCTGCTGCCGTACGCGCACCGGCATGAACGTCGCCGACGTGCTCGCGTACGCCCCCGAGCACCGCCCCACCCTGCGCCTGAGCAGGCTGCACGTGCCCGCCGGCCGCTGGTACGGCGCCGGGGAGCCGGTCCTGCTCGCCCACCCGTGGCAGGCCCGGCGCCTGCTCGACACGTACCCGTGGCTGCGGCCCGGCGGCGAGACCGGCCCGGTGCGCCCGCTCATGTCACTGCGCACCGTCGACACCGGAGCCGGGCACGTCAAGACCGCCGTCGACGTGCAGATGACCTCGGCCGTGCGCACGGTGTCCCCCGCCGCCCTGCACAACGGCCCCGTCCTGTCCACCCTGCTGCGTGAGCTCACCGCCGGCCTGCCGCTGAGCGTGCTCGCCGAGTCCGGCGCGGGCGCGGTGATCGTCGACGGCGAACCGAGCCGCCACCTCGCCCACCTGCACCGGGAGGCGCCCCGCATCGGTCCCGGGCAGACAGTGGTGCCACTGGGGGCGCTCGCGGCGGCCGACCCGTACGACGGCCGGCCCCTGCTGCTGCACGCCGCGACCGACCCGTACGCGTGGTGGCGCGACCTGTCCCACCTGCTGTTCCCGCCGCTGCTGGCGCTGCTGCACCGCGGTGTCGCGCTGGAGGCCCACGGCCAGAACACGCTCGTCGTGCTCGACCGCGGCCGGCCCGTCCGGATCGTGTACCGCGACTTCGGCGGGGTCCGGGTCAGCCCCGCCCGGCTGCGCGCCGCCGGCCTCGACGCGCCGCCGCTGCGCGGGGACCTGCCCACCGACGACCCGCACGAGCTGCGGACCAAACTCGCCGCCGCCGTCCTGGGCACGGTCGCCCCGCAGCTCATCGCCGTCCTCACCGCCGCCGGGGCCGACCCCGCGAAGCTGTGGGCCGGCACCGCGGAGGCCGTCGCCACGGTCGCGACGCCGGACGCTCGCGTCCTGCTCACCGAGCCGCTGCCGCGCAAGGCCACGACGGCGATGCGGCTGGCCGCGGATCCGCTCGCCGACGTGTGGACGTACCACGACAACCCCCTGGCCGGCGCATGACCCGCAGCCTGACCGCCCGGCGGCTCGCCCTGCACGCCGCCCACGCCGGCGCGTCGCTCGCCGTGCACGCCCCGCACCTGCACGACCCGTTCATGGCCGCGCTGCCCGAGGCGGCCGACGTCGTCGGGCGGCGGCTGCGCGGCGCCCTCGTGCGCGAGGGGCTGCTGGCGCCCGGCCCGGGCGCCCGGGTGCACGCGTTCCACCGCGTCGAGTACGCCCACGCCGGCGCCGACGACCCCGCGGACCTGCTCCCCGACGGCCTGCCGGGCAACGCGCAGGGCTTCGCCGCGGAACTGCGCAACGCCGTCGTGAACCTCGCCATCGCCATGGCCCGCCCCGGCCCCCGCGACGCCGGAGACCCCGACGAGGCGGCCGTCGCCGCGGAACGGCTCGCGGTGGCCGGGCACAACCTGCACCCGTGCGGGCGTACGCGGCTGGGCTGGGACACCACCGACGTGCTGGAACACGACCTGGAGGCCGGGCACACCCGCGCCGGGTTCATCGCCGTCCGCGACGACGTGCACCTGGGCGACGACGTCGGCGCCGCGCTGCGGGCGGCGTATCCGCAGCTGCCGGACCCGCCGGCGGGATACCGGCTGCAGCCGGTGCACCCGTGGCAGCGCGACACCGTCCTGCCCGGACGCTACCGGGACCTGCTCGACACCGGGCTCGTACGGATCCTGGACGCCGAGCTCGACGCCGTGCCGACGGCCGCGCTGCGTACCCTGCTGCTGCCCGCAGCCGCGGACGGCAGCCGCCGCTACGTGAAGGTGTCGCTGGACATCCAGGTGACCTCGACGCGGCGCAGCATCTCCATCGCCAGCACCCGCAACGGCCCCGCGGTGTCACAGCTGCTGCACCGGCTGGCCGCGGAGGACCCGGACGCGGACCGGCTGCTGCTCCTGGCCGAGACCGCCGGGGCGGCCGTGCCGGCCAGGTCCGGGCGGGACATGTCGGCCATCCTGCGCGACGGGCTCACCGGACGGCTGCGGCCCGCCGAACGGGCGGTGCCGGGCGGGGCGCTGCCGCTGCTGGCCGCCGGGCTCGTCGGCGAGTTCGCCGCCACCACCGCACGCCGCAACGACACGAATGCGGCCGCCGCGTTCCTGGACGCGTACGCCCGGCTGCTGCTGCCGCCGCTGCTGCGCCTCACCGCGCGTGGCGTGGCCTTGGAGGCGCATCTGCAGAACTGCCTGCCGACCTTCACCGGCGGGGTGCCGCACCGGCTGGCCGTCCGCGACTTCGCCGGCCTGCGGCTGCATCCGGGCCGGCTGGCCGCCGCCGGGCACGAGGTGACGCTCTGGCCCGCGTCGGTGGTGGGTACCGGCGACGTCGCCGTGCTGCGCGCGAAGATCGGTTACACGGCGTTCCAGGCCCACCTCGGCGAGCTGGTGCTGCGCCTGGGCGAGTCGCACGGCCTCGGCGAGGACCGGGCGTGGCGGGTGGTCCGGGCCGTCGTCGACGACACGTACGAGGCGCTCGGCGCGGCCGGGTACGACGACCACGCCGCGTTCACCGCCCCCACGATGCCGCACAAGGCGCTGGTGCGCATGCGGCTGGCCGGGGCCGGCGACGCGTACCTGCCCGTGGGAAACCCGCTGCATGCGCGCGCCTGACCGGGTCCTGGCCGCGCTGGGCGAGCTCGCGTCGCCGGTGTGCGCGTACGTGTACGACCGCCAGGCCCTGCGGGAGCGCGCCGCGGCCGTCCGCGCCGCCCTGCCCGCCGGCGCGACCCTGCTGTACGCGGTCAAGGCCAACGGGCACCCCGACGTCGTGGGTACGCTCGCCGCGGTCTGCGACGGCCTGGAGGTGGCCTCCGGCGGCGAGCTGAACCTGGCCGTCGCCGCGGGGGCGCGGCGCATCGTCTTCGGCGGTCCGGCCAAGACCGACGCCGAGCTGGCCGCGGCGATCGCCGCCGGCGCGCACGTCAATGTGGAGAGCGGCCAGGAGCTGCTCCGGCTGGATCGCCTCGCCCGGGCCGCGGGGGTCGTCGCCGAGGCTTCCGTACGGGTCAACCGCGCGGCCGGCGGCCTCACCGGCAGCCACACCATGACCGGTACGCCCACCCCGTTCGGCATCGACGAGATGCACCTGCCCCGGATCCTCGCCCAGCGCACCGAGCACGTGCGGATCACCGGCTTCCACCTGCACGCCGTGTCGAACAATCTCGACGGCGCCGCGCACGCCCGCTTCCTCGCCGGCTGTCTCGACTGGTCCGTCGCGACGGCCCGGCGGCACGGTATCGGCCTGCGCACCGTCAACGCCGGCGGCGGGTTCGGCGTGGACTACCTCAGCGACGCCACCATCGACCTCGCAGCGCTGTCCGGCGTGGACGTTCCCGCCGGCGTGGAGCTGATCGTCGAGCCGGGCCGCCTGCTCGCCGCCGACGCCGGCTGGTACGCCGCCGAGGTGCTCGACCTCAAACGCACCCACGGCCGCTGGTTCGCGGTGCTGCGCGGCGGCACCCACCACTTCCGGCTACCCGCGGCGTGGGGCTACAGCCACCCGTTCACCGTGCTCGAGCGCGGGCGGTGGCCGTACGACTGGCCCCGCCCCGAGATCACCGGCGAGACCGTGGACGCCGTCGGCGAGCTGTGCACCCCCCGCGACGTGCTCTCCCGGGACCAGCGGGTCGATCGGCTGCGGGTGGGCGACGTGCTGCTGTTCGCCCGCACCGGCGCGTACGCGTGGGACATCTCGCACCACGATTTCCTGCGTCACCCGCCGCCGTCGTTCATCGTGGTCTGATGGACGTCACCCACCGGCCGGCCGCGCGCGTGATCTGCCTCGACGCCGACGGCCGGGTGCTGCTGATGCGCTGGATCGACCCGGTCGACGGGCACGTCGTGTGGGAGCCACCCGGCGGCGGCCTCGACCCGGGCGAGACCCACCTGCAGGCCGCCCGCCGGGAACTGGCGGAGGAGACCGGCCTCGACCCGGCCGCGGTGCTCGACCGCAGCGTCGTGGTCGAGCGCGACTTCGTCTGGAAGGGACGCCGGTTCGGCGGCCCGGAACGCTTCTACCTGGCCCGGTTCGCCACCGCGCGGCCCGCCCTGACCCGCGACGGGCTCCTGCCGGACGAGCACGAGGCCCTGACCGGGCACGGCTGGTGGGGCCTAGCGGAGCTGCCCGGCCTGCCCGGCCTGGACCCACCGGACCTGGCCGGCATCATCCGGCGCCTCTGACCCCGGCCGCTCTGAACTCCGCTCGCCACCGGGCGATCAGCGTCTCGCCGTCGTCCGTCAGCCGCTCCACCGACACTGCCGCCAGCTCGGCGCCGCCGGCCCCGTGCCGGCCGAACGCGTCGATCTCCGTCCGGGTCAGCGGCCACGGCGGCCCGTCGTCGCTGCCGGTCGCGGCCGCGGCGATGACCAGCAGCGTGCCGCCCGGCGCGACGAACGGGCCCACGTTGGCGATCGCCCGGGCCCGGACATCGGCCGGCAGGGCCTGCACGTTGTTGCTCTCCACCACCAGGTCGAAGCGGCCCAGCCAGGACGCGGGCGGCTCGAGCAGGTCCGCGACGACGTAGGTCACCGCCGAGCCCGGATGCCGTTGCCGGGCCGTGCGCACGGCCGTCTGCGAGATGTCGAAAGCGGTCACCGCGAACCCCAGCGCGGCGAGGAACTCGGCGTCTCGGCCCAGCCCGCAGCCGACCACCAGGGCAGTACGGCCAGGCCCGGCGAGCTCCCGCCGCCGCGCCCAGTCCGCGAGGTGGCGGCTCGGGGCGGGCACGTCCCAGGGAATCTCCGCGGTGCCGGCGCCCGCCTCGGCGTACAGCCTCTCGAACCAGCCGGTCGCGTCCCCGGCGGCCAGCGACTCCGCGGCCAGCCGTCTCGGGTCCGGCAACCGGTCGCTCATGCCCGGGTGACGCGGCCGCTGCGCAGGGCCCGCAACGCCTGCCGGCGGGTGTCCCCGGTGAGCGTGTCGATGTACAGCCGGCCGTCGAGGTGATCGGTCTCGTGCTGCAGCGCGCGGGCGAGGAAGCCCGTACCCGCGATCGTGCGCGGTTCGCCGTACTGATCGAAGCCGGTCGCCGTGACCGCCCAGGCCCGCGGCGTCGGGAAGCCCATGCCGGGCAGCGACAGGCAGCCCTCCTCGTCGTCCTGCTCGCCGTCGAACCCGGACAGCACCGGGTTGACCAGGTGCCCCACCTCGCCGCCCACGTTGTACGAGAACACCCGCAGGCTCACGCCGATCTGCGGCGCGGCGACCCCGGCGCGGCCGGGCTCGCGCACGGTGTCCTCCAGGTCGGCGACCAGGCGCCGCAACTCGTCGTCGAAGACGGTCACCGCCTCGGCCGGGGTCCTCAGCACGGGGTCGCCGAACAACCGGATCGCTCGCACAGTCATGCCCGGAACCCTATCGCGCGTATCGGGTGGGCACGGACAGCACTCGTTACGCCGGGATCACCCCAACAGGGCCAGCTGGTCGGCGGCGAGCAGGCCCCGCAGCCGCTCCAGGGACCGTCTCGTCTGGGTCTTGACGACGCTGGCCGGCACGTCCAGCGCGTCGGCGACCTGCTCCACGCTGAGGTCCTCGAAGTAGCGCAGGATGACGATCGCCCGGTCCCGAGGCGGCAGGTGCGCCAGCGCGTCCAGCATGGTCAGCCGCAGGTCCGGCTGGTGCCGGTAGCCGGCCTCGTGCACCGCGGCGGTCACGGTCTCGGTGGAGCTGCGCCGGCGGCGATGGTCCAGGTAGACGCGGACCAGGACCTTCTGCGCGTACGCCGTGAGGTTGTCGGCCTGGCGCACCCGCCGCCAGCCCAGGTAGAGCTTCGTCAGGGTGCTCTGGGTCAGGTCCTGGGCCAGGTGCCAGTCGCGGCAGAGCATGAACGCCGTGGTCCGCAACCGTTCGGCGCAGGCGCCCGCGAACTCGGTGAAGTCCTCGTCGTGGTTCACCGCGGCCCCTGGCCGAACGTCGCCAGGTGGGGGAAGTCCTGCTCGCCGGCACGCACGAGCGACGGGTCCATGCCCGCGCCCCAGCGGGGGTCCGACACCACGGCCGTGGCCTCCTCGTCGGTCAGGGCCGGCGGCGTCGCGGTGCTGCCGCCGCGAGACGGGCGGCACGTCGACAGGTCGGCCTGGACGGTGAGGCCGCCCGGCCAGTCGGCCCGGACGACGAGGCTCTGGGTGCAAGTGTCGAACATCTCCTGGACGGTCACCTTGGGCTTGCCGGTACCCGGCACTGACGGATATCCGGCAACCGACACCCGGATCAGCGCCGGCCCGTGGCCGCGGTCCAGCGACATCTGCACCTGCAGGTCCTTCCCGCCGGCCTTGGCGAAGTCAGCGGTCTTGCCGGGCGGCACCAGAGCGCGCAGCAGCACGAGCATCGCCTCCGGCGTGGCCGGGATCCGGGTGTCGAGCGTCGCCGACGGCGATGCCGCGACGATCCCGGCGTCGGGACCGGGGGCCGGGGCGGACGGTCCGCCGAGCGCCACCGCCACGGCCACCACCGCGGCCAGCGCCGTGCCCGCACCGGCCCCCGCGAACCGGCGCCGCCTGCGGATGCGGCGGCCGTCGCGCACCGCCGATCCCACGAGGTCGCCCAGCGGCGGGGGCCGCTCGGCGCTCAGCTCCTCGCGGAGCAGGCTCCGCAGTTCCTCCGTCACGGCCGGTCCCCTCTCGTACGCTGCCCTCACCCGTACCGACGGGCCGGGACCGGCGACCGGTGACAGCCTCGCGGGACTTTTCTAGGAACCGGCCAGGGCGGCCCGGATGGGGGCGGCCTTGGCGGCGGCCTCGGCCACCTCCGCCTGCGGGTCGCTGCCCCAGGTGATGCCGCCGCCGGCCCACAGGTGGACCCGGCCCGCGGTGGCCGCCACGGTCCGGATGGTCAGGCCCAGGTCGAGGTGGTCGGTGCCGATCCAGCCCAGCCCGCCCATGCTCACGCCGCGCCCGACCGGCTCCACCCGGGCGATCTCGTCCAGGGCGGCCAGCTTGGGCGCACCGGTCACCGAGCCGCCGGGGCAGACCGCCCGCAGCAGCTCGGCCAGGCCGAGCTCACCGTCGATCGGCGCGGACACCTGCGACTCCGCCTGCCACAAACCCGACCACCGGCGTACGGCGAACAGCGAGTCCACGCGCACGGGACCGACGCCGGGCAGCCGGGACAGGTCGTTGCGTTCCAGGTCGACGATCATGACGTGCTCGGCGCGCTCCTTGGCGGACTCGAGCAGCTCGCGGCGGCCCTGCGCGGTGGCCGGACGGGTGCCCTTGATCGGGCGGGTGATCACCCGTCCGGCGCGGACCTCGACGAGGGTCTCCGGTGAGGCCGTGGCGATCGCCCAGCCGTCGCCCGCCAGGAAGCCGCCGTACCGCGCGCCGGGCAGCTCCGTGACTCGCTGTAGGGACGGACCGGGATCGCCCGCGTACGGCGCGCTGGCGTGCCCCACCACGTTGACCTGATAGACGTCCCCCCGCGCGATCGCCGATCGGACCTCGGACACCGCGGCGGCATGATCCGCGGGCGTCCAGCTGTCCTCCCAGCCGCCCAACGACCACGCCACGGTGGGTGACTCACCGTGATCCTTCGGGCGCGGCGAGAGACCGCTCTCCGGGATCGGGGCGGGCTCGGTGTGGACGTAGAGAACCGCTGCCACATCAGGGATCTCCGGCACCGGCGAAGGCCGCCCCGGGGCGCCGCCGGCCATCACCGATCCGGCGGCGGCCGACACGTACAGTGACGCGCCGCAGGGGGTGCCGACGTCGATCGGGTGAAAATTGCTGGCCGTTCGTACGAGGTTTCGCACCGGCAGTCCGTTGTCCGCGAGCCACGCTGTCACAAGCTCGGCAGGGTCACCCCCGTCGCCCAGGAACCACTCGAACCGGCATGACGGACGGTGACGGCGCTGGCAGGAGGCCGGAGAACCCGGTGGACGGGCTTGCGCCACTGTCGCAAAGTGGCCGTATCGGCCCGCCGCGTGGAACATCTGAACAGTGGACTCGCTCAATGAGGCCCCGTCACCCGAGCCATCCGGACTCGTTCGGATGGGAGTAGTGTTCGGCCCCGTTGATGTGAAGCACAACACAACACACCCCTGACCGGAGACCTCCGATGTGCCAGCACCAGACTCCCTGTCCCTCATCCGAAGCCGTGGACCGCGAAGCGGCCCGCATCGTGGCGACGTTCCCCGAGCAGGGCTGGAGCCTGCTCTGCAACGGCGTCATCGTCTTCGAGGACACCGGTGAGCTGCTGCCCGACGGCCGCACGATCGCGCCGCACCGAGGCCCCGCCCGGCACGCCCTCGCCGCCTGAGCAACCCACCGGCGACCCGCGGTCGAGCCACCGGCCGCCGCGCCCGCGCTCCAGCGCAGCCTAACGGCCCCGTGGCTCAGCACTCGCGCAGCCCGGCGACCTCGCACCGTGCACCATCGCGCAGCCTGACAGCGGCGCCCCCGCCGCCCCGGCATCCGGGGCGAGCCGGCCCCCCGGGCCGACCCGCCCCGGCGGGAACCCTCACTCCTCGAACGCCTCCGGCGCCGGGCACGAACAGACCAGATTCCGGTCCCCGTACGCGCCGTCGATCCGCCGCACCGGCGGCCAGTACTTCGCCGTCCGGTCCACGCCCGCCGGGAAACCCGCCAGCGACCGCGGGTACGCGTGCTCCCACTCGTCCGCCGACACCGACGCCGCCGTGTGCGGGGCGTTGTGCAGCGGATTGTCGTCCCGCGGCCACTCACCCGCCGCCACCCGGTCGATCTCGCCCTTGATCGCGATCATCGCGTCGCAGAACCGGTCCAGCTCGGCCAGGTCCTCGCTCTCCGTCGGCTCCACCATCAGCGTGCCGGCCACCGGGAACGACATCGTCGGCGCGTGGAAGCCGTAGTCGATCAGCCGCTTCGCCACGTCGTCCACCGAAACCCCGGTCGCCTTCGTGATCGGCCGCAGGTCCAGGATGCACTCGTGCGCGACCAGGCCCTCGTTGCCGGCGTACAGCACCGGGTAGTGCTCACGCAGCCGCGCCGCCACGTAGTTGGCCGCCAGCACCGCCACCGACGTCGCCGCCGCCAGCCCGTCCGGCCCCATCATCCGCAGGTACGCCCACGAGATCGGCAGGATCCCCGCCGAGCCGTGCGCCGCCGCCGACACCGCGTGGTGCTCACCGGGCTCCAGCGGGTCACCCGGCAGGAACTCGGACAGGTGCGCGCGCACCGCGACCGGGCCGACGCCGGGGCCACCGCCGCCGTGCGGGATACAGAACGTCTTGTGCAGGTTCAGGTGCGACACGTCCGCGCCGAACCTGCCCGGCCGGGCGAAGCCGACCAGCGCGTTGAGGTTGGCGCCGTCCACGTACACCTGACCGCCGGCGTCGTGCACCTTGCCGCACAGCTCCGCGATCCCCTTCTCGTACACGCCGTGCGTCGACGGGTACGTCACCATGATCGCCGCGAGCGCGTCCCGATGCTTCTCGATCTTCGCGTCCAGGTCGGCCAGATCCACGTTGCCGTTGTCGTCGCACGCCACCACCACGACCCGCATGCCCGCCATCACCGCGCTCGCCGCGTTCGTGCCGTGCGCGCTCGACGGGATCAGGCACACGTCGCGGTGCTCGTCGCCACGCGACCGGTGGTAGCCGCGGATCGCCAGCAGCCCCGCCAGCTCACCCTGCGAGCCCGCGTTCGGCTGCACGCTGACCGCGTCGTACCCGGTGATCTCCGCCAGCCAGCCCTCCAGCTGCGCCACCAGAGCCTCGTACCCCGCGGTCCGCGACGCCGGCGCGAACGGGTGGACGTTCGCGAACTCCGGCCACGACACCGGCTCCATCTCCGTGGTCGCGTTCAGCTTCATCGTGCACGACCCCAGCGGGATCATGCCCCGGTCCAGCGCGTAGTCACGGTCCGACAGCCGGCGCAGATACCGCAGCATCGCCGTCTCCGAGTGATACGACGAGAACACCGGGTGCGTCAGGAACGGCGTCGTGCGCCCCAGCGGCCGCGCCCCGCACTCGGCAGCCGCCGCCGGCACCGCGCCGAACGCCGCCAGCACCGTCTCCACCTGCGCCGCCGTCGTCGTCTCGTCCACCGACACCGACACCCGGCCGGCGTCGACCAGCCGCAGATCGATGCCGTTGCCGGCCGCCGCAGCGACCACCTCGGCCGCCCGGCCCGGCACCACCGCGGTCACCGTGTCGAAGAACGCGTCGTGCGCCACCTCGACACCGGCCGCGGTCAGACCACCGGCCAGCGCCAGGGCGTGATCGTGCACCCGCTTCGCGATCACCCGCAGCCCCTGCGGGCCGTGGTACACCGCGTACATGCTCGCCATCACCGCGAGCAGGACCTGCGCCGTACAGATGTTGCTGGTCGCCCGCTCCCGGCGGATGTGCTGCTCCCGCGTCTGCAACGCCAGCCGGTAGGCCGGCGCGCCGTCCGCGTCCCGCGACACCCCCACCAGACGCCCGGGCAACGACCGCTCCAGCCCGGAGCGCACCGCCAGGTAGCCCGCGTGCGGACCCCCGAAACCCAGCGGTACGCCGAAACGCTGCGTCGTGCCCGCCGCGATGTCCGCACCGATCTCCCCCGGCGCGCGCAGCAGCGTCAACGCCAGCAGATCAGCCGCCACCGTCACCAGCGCACCCACCGCATGAGCCGCCTCGACCAGCGGCGCGTGATCGCGAACCGCACCGGACGCGCCCGGATACTGCAGGTGCAGGCCGAAGAACTCGGCCGGCAACTCCCCGCCGGCGTCCAGGTCGACGAGCCGCACGTCGATGCCCAGCGGCTCCGCCCGGGTCCGCAGCACCGCCAGCGTCTGCGGCAGCGTGTCCGCGTCCACCGCGTACACATTGCTCTTGCTCTTCGACGACCGGCGCGCCAGCGTCATCGCCTCCGCGACGGCCGTCCCCTCGTCGAGCATCGACGCGTTCGCCGTCGCCAGCCCGGTCAGGTCCGTCACCATCGTCTGGAAGTTCAGCAACGCCTCCAGCCGGCCCTGACTGATCTCCGGCTGGTACGGCGTGTACGCCGTGTACCACGCCGGGTTCTCCAGCACGTTGCGCCGGATCACCGCCGGCGTCACCGTGCCGTAGTAGCCCAGCCCGATCATCGACGTGGTCACCGTGTTACGCCCGGCGAGCTCCCGCAGCTCCGCGATCGCCTCCTCCTCGGAGGCCGCGGCCGGCAGGTCCAGGCGTCCGTGCCAGCGGATCACCTCGGGGATCGCGGCATCCATCAGCGCGTCCAGCGACGCGTACCCGATGGCCTTGAGCATCTGGGTCTGCGCGTCCGGATCGGGACCGATGTGGCGAAATGCGAACGTCATGGCGGCTCCAGCGGCGGGCGAAGGTCGACGGGCAACCTCCCCCTCTGTCATACCCCGCCGGGCTGCAAACGGCTGCAACGCCCACGGGCCACTCCAGAGTCGCCTGCCCCCGCGGTCCTTTTGCCTGAGAGGTTCCGGGGAGGATTTGCCCCTTCGGCGCCGCCGGCGAACCGGCGGTCTCTCCCGCGTGGGTGGTACGGCTGGGTTCAACCTACCAGCGGAGATGTTTCGATCATGTGTCCCTAGGCTGTGGTGTGTGACCTACTCCCCCGCGGACGACCGCTACGCCACCATGACCTACCGCCGCGCCGGCCGCAGCGGGCTCCGGCTGCCCGCCATCAGCCTCGGCCTGTGGCACAACTTCGGCGACACCCGCCCCCTGGACCGCCAGCAGGCCAT
The DNA here is from genome assembly GCF_040677315.1 of Actinoplanes sp. NPDC049316. Lineage (NCBI taxonomy): Bacteria > Bacillati > Actinomycetota > Actinomycetes > Micromonosporales > Micromonosporaceae > Actinoplanes > Actinoplanes sp. NPDC049316. Next base: position 122,710 of record NZ_JBFAQM010000010.1, read on the forward strand.
CGTCCGGCGCGCCTTCGACCTCGGCGTCACCCACTTCGACCTGGCCAACAACTACGGCCCCCCACCCGGCAGCGCCGAGACCAACTTCGGCCGCCTGCTGCGCACCGACCTCGCCGCCCACCGCGACGAGATCGTCGTCTCCACCAAAGCCGGCTACCACATGTGGAACGGCCCGTACGGCGAGTGGGGCTCCCGCAAGTACCTGGTGTCCTCGCTCGACCAGTCCCTCAAGCGCCTCGGCCTCGACTACGTCGACATCTTCTACCACCACCGCCCCGACCCGGACACCCCGCTCGAGGAGACCATGGGCGCCCTCGACGCCGTCGTCCGCGCCGGCAAGGCCCTCTACGTCGGCATCAGCAACTACAGCGCCGAACAGACCGCCCAGGCCGCCGCCATCCTCCAGGAGCTCGGCACCCCGCTGCTCATCCACCAGCCGTCGTACTCGATCCTCAACCGCTGGATCGAGAAGGACCACCTGCTCGACACGCTCGAACGCGTCGGCGCCGGCTGCATCGCGTTCAGCCCCCTGCAGCAGGGTCTGCTCACCGACCGCTACCTCGGCGGCATCCCCGACGACTCCCGCGTACGCACCAGCGTCTTCCTCAACGAGAAGGACCTCGACCCCGCCACCATGGGGCGCATCCGCACCCTCAACGACATCGCCCAGCGCCGCGGCCAGAGCCTCGCCCAGCTCGCCCTCGCCTGGGCCCTGCGCGACACCCGCATGACCAGCCTCATCATCGGCGCCAGCAGCGTCGAGCAGCTCGAGACCAACATCGCCGCCCTCGGCAACCTCACCCTCACCGCCGAGGAGCTCGACGAGATCGACGGGACCGTCCTCGACCTGTGACCGCCCTGTTCCCACCCGGCACGATCCTCGCGGTCGTGGTCGGCTCCCGCGCGTACGGCCTCGCCGGCCCGGGATCCGACCACGACCGCCGCGGCGTGTACGCCGCACCCACCCGTGCCTTCTGGCACCTCGACAAGCCACCCACCCATCTCGACGGACCCCGCGAGGAACAGTTCAGCTGGGAGATCGAACGCTTCTGCACGCTCGCGCTGCAGGCAAACCCCACCGTCCTCGAAGTCCTCTGGTCACCCCTGATCGAGCACGTCACCGACGACGGCCGCGCCCTGCTCGCCGCCCGCGACGCGTTCCTGTCCCGCCACGTCGCCCACACCTACGGCGCGTACGCCCGCGACCAGCTCAAACGCGTCGCGGCCCGGCGCGACGCCACCGGCGAGACCAACCACAAACAGGCCATGCACATGATCCGCCTGCTGTACGCCGGCGCCCACGTCCTGCGCACCGGCCAGGTCCTCGTCGACGTCAGCCACCTGCGTGACCGGCTACTCATGATCAAAACCGGTGGGGTTCCCTGGGAATCCGTGCTCTCGTGGACCGGCGACCTGCTCGCCGACCTCGCCGACGCGCAAGCCGCCACCACGCTGCCCGCCGAACCCGACCGTGCGCGCATCGACGAGCTGCTCACCGCCGTACGCGAAAGGAACCTGGCTTGACCACGGACGTGCCGGCCTGGGCCGCCGAGGCCGCGGCCCTGCCCTACCCCACTGTCTTCGTGACCGTCAGCGGCGCCCACCTGTACGGCTTCGCCTCCGTCGACAGCGACCTCGACCTGCGTGCCTGCCACATCCTGCCGGCACGCGAGGTCGTCGGCCTGCGCACCGGCCCGGAGACCGTCACCACCGACACGTGGCGCGACGGCGTCGAACTCGACGTGGTCAGCCACGACCTGCTCAAGTTCGCGCGGATGCTGACCACCCGCAACGGCTACGTCCTCGAACAGCTCCTCTCCCCGCTGGTCGTCACGACCTCGCCGGTGCACGCCGAGCTGGCCGGGCTGGCGCCGGGGCTGATCACCCGGCACCACGCCCACCACTACCTCGGCTTCGCGGCCACGCAGCAGCGGCTCTTCGCGTCGTCCGGCGAGCTCAAGCCCGCGCTGTACACGCTGCGGGTGCTGCACACCGGCATCCACCTCATGCGGACGGGCGAGGTGGTCGCGGATCTCGGGGTGCTGAGCTCGCTGCCGTACGTGCCGGAGCTGATCACCATGAAGCGGTCGGCGGAGCACGGGGCCTTCCCGGCGGAGCTGCGGGAGGTCTTCCTGAAGGACGCCGCGGTGTTGCGCGAGGAGCTGGAGGCGGCACGGGATGCGTCGGCCCTGCCGGAGCAGCCCGACCCGGGTGCCGTCGAGGCGCTGCACGACCTCGTGGTCCGCACCCGGCTGGCCTGAGACGTCTTTTGATCAGTCGGCGAAGCCGTCGATTCTGTGGTGCGGCGCTCCGCGCCCAGAGCATCCTAGGAACCTAGTAGTTATCGGCCGGTGCGGGTCGCGGTCTAGGCTGGGCGCATGCCCGCCCGCGCGCTCGACGCTCCCGTCGTCCACCTGGCCCGGCCGCACCGGCCCGTGCTGGTGGCCGGGACGCTCGCCGAGCTGACCGGTCCCACCCACGGTCCGGTCGAGCTCCCCCTGCGCCTGTGGTGGAATCCGCACCGCGCGTTCGACCTCGACGAGCCCACGATGCTGCTCTGGATGTATGAGAACGTCCTGCGCGAGGCCGTCCGGATCGACGAGCTGCGCGGCTACCTGCACGGCCCGACGCTGATACGGGTCTGGCCCGAGCTGAACCTGCCGCGCGGGGTGCGCGCGGCCTGGGAAGCCCGCCACCCGGCCCTGCGCCACGCCGCCCGCGCCGCCTGACCAGCGGACTGAAATCCGTTTCCGGCAGGCGAGGCCACGAGCCTATGCTGTTCGCTCCCCAGCGTCCGCACGTCGAGGAAGCGCCGATGCCGCACGTGACGCTCCACGCGCTCGAGGACGAGCTCGCCGGCCGGGAGCCGCGTCTGATCGAGGCCCTGACCGACGCGGTCGTGACCGTCTACGGCGAGTGGGCCCGGCCCTCCGTGGAGGTCAGGCTCATCGGAGTCCCCACCGGCCGCTGGGCTCGCGGCGGAGCGGCGGTCGCCACGGCCGCGCCCAGCGTCACGTTCGGCATGCGGGAGGAAGTGTTCGCCCGCGAGGACGCCGCCGCGGTTGTGGCGCGACTCGTCGCGGCGTTCACCGACGCTGTCACCGCCGTGTTCGGCGACGGGTGCCGCGACGAGGTCCTCGTCGAGCTGGTCGGTCAGCCCGTCTCGCGGTCGGGCCTCGGCGGGAAGGTCCTCGGCTAGGCCCTCCCGGTGTCGCCGGGACGACGTCGGGAGGGCCGGCAGCCGTGGATCTCAGGCCGGGGCGTACCGTCCGCGGCCGGTCTTGCGGAAGGCGCCGCGCTTCACGCCTTCCTTGAGCGCGTTGCGGAAGCGGGTCGGGCCCCAGTACTTGCAGCCCAGCGCCGCGCCGATGTGGTCGCGGGAGGCCTCGCCCTCCTCCTTGAGCAGGTTCTGGATGAGCGAGATCTCGCGGCGTGTCCACCATTCGTTCTCCTCGGCGTCCACGCTCGAGGTGGACGGGAACGGGGTATATCCCATGGCGGCCTCCTCTCGGATGATCAGGACGGTGCGTGACCGGTGCCGCGGCCCTGGCCGCGGCCGACGGTGTACGGGTCGGCCTCCTCGCCGGGCTCGTCGAGCTCGGCCGCCTGCGCCGACAGCGGCGGGGCGATGTCCTCCAGGTCCCGCTGCGCCGCCTCGACGCCCATCGTGGCCTGGACGATCCCGCCGACGATCATGACGAGCGCACCGACGACGTAGCCGATGAAGATCTGGTGCGGCTCGCCGCTCTGGATCAGCGCGCCGAACAGCAGCGGGCCGCCGAAGCCGCCGACGATCGTGCCGGTGGCGTAGAAGAACGCGATGGCCATCGCCCGCGTCTCCATCGGGAAGATCTCGCTGACCGTCAGGTACGCGGCGCTGGCGCCCGCCGAGGCGAAGAAGAAGATGATGCACCAGGCCACGGTCTGCGTCGTGGCGTTCAGCGTGCCGTTGCGGAACAGCACCCCGGTGATGATCAGCAGGATGCCCGAGAGGATGTACGTCCCGGCGATCATCGGTTTCCGGCCGACCGTGTCGAACAGCCGCCCGAGCAGCAGCGGGCCGAGGAAGTTGCCGATCGCGAACGGGATCAGGTACCAGCCCACCGAGGACGACGAGACGCCGTAGATCTCGGTCAGCACCATCGCGTACGTGAAGAAGATGGCGTTGTAGAGGAAGGCCTGCCCGGTGAAGAGCGAGAGCCCGACGAAGGTGCGCTTGGGGTACATGCGGAACACCACGCCGGCGATCTCGCCGATGCCCATCGGGGGACGCTGCTTGATCCGGATGGTGCGCCGGGGCGGGATCAGCTCCTGGCCGGTCTCGCGGACCACCTCGTGCTCGATCCGGCGGGTGACGCGTTCCGCCTCCTCCTCGTACCCGTGCAGGAAGAGCCAGCGTGGACTCTCCGGGACGTGCCGGCGGACCAGCAGGATCGCGAAGCCCATGATCGCGGCGAGGCCGAAGGCGAGCCGCCAGCCGATGTCGATGGGGAACCATTCGGGGCGCAGCAGCGCGACCGAGGCGAGCGAGCCGAAGATCGTGCCGATCCAGTACGAGCCGCCGATGATCAGGTCGACGGCGCCGCGCACGCGGGCGGGGATGAGCTCGTCGACCGCGGAGTGGATGGCCGAGTACTCGCCGCCGACGCCGGCGCCGGTGATCACCCGGCAGACCAGGAACCAGATGAAGTTCATCGAGAACGCGGTGAGGATGCTGCCGGCCAGGAACACCGCCAGCGTGATCATGAACAGTTTCTTGCGCCCGAGCCGGTCGGCGAGCCGCCCGAAGTAGAGCGCGCCGGCGCACGCGCCGACGATGTACGCCGACCCGGCCGAGCCGACCTGGGTCGCGCTCAGCTCGAGACCGCTGCCCGGTTCGGACAGCCGGCCGCCGATGGCGCCGACGATCGTCACGGCCAGCCCGTCGAGGATCCAGACCGTACCGAGCCCGATGATCACCATCCAGTGCCATCGGGACCAGGGCAGGCGGTCCATCCGCGCCGGGATGTCCGTCTCGATCGTGCGAAGTGTGGGGGTACTTGTCGTCACGCCCGCCTCCCTCCAGCTGTAACACGGTCGTCACAACCCGTAGGGAGCGCTTGCCCACCTCGAACTATCCAAAACTGTCGATCATTGTTGAGGGACAATCAATGCGGGCCGACCGCGACGACGCGCACGGCAGCGGCCCCCGCCTCGTCGCTCGCGGCCAGTTCGACCTCGGCCTCGATGCCCCAGTCGTGATCGCCCTCCGGGTCCTCGAAGACCTGGCGCACCTTCCACACCGCCGGGCCGGCGTCGATGTGCAGGAACGCCGGGCCGCGCGCGGACGGGCCGGTGCCGACTGTGGGGTACTCGTCGTAGTAGTCCTCCAGGGCTTGCATCCAGCGCTCGGTCGTCCAGCCGCTCTCGCCGTCCAGCTCCCCCAGCTCGTCGGCGCGCCGCAGCGCGAACAGCTCGACCCGGCGGAACATCGCGTTGCGGACCAGCACCCGGAACGCGCGCAGGTTGCGGGTGACCGCCGGCGGTTTGTCGTCCAGCGGCGACGGCTCGGCGACCTCCGCACCCGGGTTGCGCAGCCGCTCCCACTCGTCGAGCAGGCTCGAGTCGACCTGGCGGACCAGCTCACCGAGCCATTCGATGAGGTCGGTCAGCTCTTCGGTACGCGCGTCCTCCGGCACCGTCTGCCGCAGCGCCCGGTACGCGTCCGCGAGGTAGCGCAGCACCAGCCCCTCGGAGCGGGACAGGCCGTAGAAGGACACGTACTCGGTGAACGTCATCGCGCGCTCGTACATGTCGCGCACGACGGCCTTGGGCTTGAGCTCGTAGTCGGCCACCCACGGATGCCCGCGCCGGTACGTCTCGTACGCCGCGTCGAGCAGCTCGGCGAGCGGCTTCGGGTACGTGACCTCCTCCAGCAGCTCCATGCGCTGGTCGTACTCGATGCCCTCGGCCTTCATGGCGTTGACCGCCTCGCCCTTGGCCTTGAACTGCTGCGCCGAGAGCACCTGCCGCGGATCCTCGAGGGTGGCCTCGATGACCGACACGACGTCGAGCGGGTAGTCCGGCGACTCGCGGTCGAGCAGCTCGAGGCAGGCCAGCGCGAACGGCGACAGCGCCTGGTTGAGCGCGAAGTCGAGCTGCAGGTCGTCCACCAGCCGGTACGCGCCGTCCACCTTCTCGATGACCCCGCCGGCGAGCAGCGCCCGCGCGATGGCGATCGCCCGGCGGATGTGCCGGCGCTGCGCCGCGGGCTCCTCGTGGTTGTCGGTGAGCAGGTGCCGCATCGCCGCGAACGGGTCGCCACCGCGGGCGATGACGTTGAGCAGCATCGCGTGCGACACCTGGAACGACGAGGTCAGCGGCTCCGGCTCGGCCGCGACGAGCCGGTCGAAGGTCGGCTGCCCCCAGCCGATCGTGCCCTCCGGCGGCTTCTTGCGCACCACCTTGCGGCGCTTCTTCGGGTCGTCCCCGGCCTTGGCGAGCGCGCGCTCGTTGTCGATGACGTGCTCGGGGGCCTGCACGATGACCGTGCCGAGGGTGTCGTAACCGGCCCGGCCCGCGCGGCCCGCGATCTGATGGAACTCACGGGCCTTGAGCAGCCGCGTCTTCACGCCGTCGTACTTGCTCAGGCCGGTGAACAGCACCGTGCGGATGGGCACGTTGATGCCGACGCCGAGGGTGTCCGTCCCGCAGATGACCTTGAGCAGGCCGGCCTGCGCGAGCGTCTCCACCAGGCGGCGGTACTTGGGCAGCATGCCGGCGTGGTGCACGCCGATGCCGTGCCGGACCAGCCGCGACAACGTACGCCCGAAGCCCGCGGTGAACCGGAAGTTGCCCAGCGCGGCGGCGATCGCGTCCTTCTCGGCACGCGTGCACATGTTGATGCTCATCAGCGACTGGGCGCGTTCCAGGGCGGCCGCCTGGGTGAAGTGCACGATGTACACCGGCGCCTGGCGGGTGCTGAGCAGCTCCTCGATGGTCTCGTGCAGCGGCGTCATCGCGTACGAGAACATCAGCGGGACCGGCCGCTCGGCGTTGGCGACCACGGCGGTGGGCCGGCCGGTGCGCCGGGTCAGGTCGTCGACGAAGCGCGAGGTGTCGCCGAGCGTGGCCGACATCAGCAGGAACTGCGCCTGGGGCAGCTCGATGAGCGGCACCTGCCAGGCCCAGCCGCGGTCGGGCTCGGCGTAGAAGTGGAACTCGTCCATGACGACCTGGCCGACGTCGGCGTCGGCGCCCTCGCGCAGCGCCAGGTTGGCGAGGATCTCCGCGGTGCAGCAGATGATCGGCGCGTCCGCGTTGACGCTGGCGTCGCCGGTGAGCATGCCGACGTTGTGCGCGCCGAAGATCGCGCAGAGGGCGAAGAACTTCTCGGACACCAGCGCCTTGATCGGCGCGGTGTAGAAGGTGGTGCGCTTGTCGGCGAGGGCGGCGAAGTGCGCGCCGGTGGCCACCAGGCTCTTACCGGAGCCGGTCGGGGTGTTCAGGATGACGTTCGCCCCGGTGGCGATCTCGATGAGCGCCTCCTCCTGGTGGGGGTAGAGCGTCAGGCCCTGCTCGGCGACCCAGGTCTGGAAGGCTTCGAAGACGGCGTCGGGTTCGGCGGTGCCGGGCAGGCGTTCGGTCAGATTCATGATTCGTCCAGTCTATGGCCGCGCCCGCGCCGCGCAGCACCGTGGCCGGGCGCTGTGCGCGCCCGGCCACGGAAGGGACCTTGCTGTGGAGTTGTGCGGGTGACCTACGCGCCGAACGCCGCGTAGATCGGGCCGGCGACGCTGCCCGCGAGGCCGATGACGGCCGCGACGACGGCGATGGTGGAACCGATTCTCAGGCGCATCTGGGGAGCCTTCCGGGAGCTGAACTGGCCTCGCTGAGAAAGAGATTCGGCGCCGTGCGTTGCGGGCCGGGACCCGCCCGGTTGCGAAACGGTTGCCTCAGCGCGGCCACCCCGCCAGCCGCTCGCGCAGCCGGGCGACGTCGGCCGCGGTGAGGCCGTACACGGCGAAGCGGGCGTCGTCGAGGCGGTCCAGGTAGCGGCCGGCGTCGGCCACCTCGTCGTCGTCGAGGCTCTCGTCGAGCGCGTGGGCCAGCTCCAGCACCCGCTCGAGGGGATAGCGCTCCAGCGCGGCCGCCACGTCGATGTAGTCGCGCACCTCCCGCCGGTTCACCAGCGCCGCCACCTTGGAGGCGACCAGGTCGTCGAGGTGCATGACCGGGCCGACGTCCATGACGACCGGGGCGCGGCGGCGGTCGAGGCGGGTCAGCGTGAGCCGCAGCGCCCGGCGGCCGTCGGCGACGTGGTATTCGCGCAGGTCCTCGTCCATGCCGGCGAACATCTCGTCGGCCACCTCACGGAACACCTGGTAGCCGGCGCCGGTCAGCGCCCCGGTGACGTCGGCGGCGGCGGCCTCCACGGCTCCGGCGGTGTCGGTGAACAGGTCGATGTCCTCGGTGGGGCGGCGTACCAGCCCGTTGACCAGCCAGGCCACACCGCCGCCGAGCACGAACCCGTGCCGCTCCCCCACCTTGAGGGCGATCGTGGCGACGTCGCGGTAGAAGTCGTCGATGTGCGCAGTCACCGGCAGACCGTACCGGTCACCTCCGACAGAAATGCACCTTGAACGTCGTGCCCGCACCCGGGGTGCTGGTCACGTCGATGCGCCCGCCGTGGTCGGTGACGATGCGGTGCGCGATGGTCAGGCCCAGGCCGGTGCCGCCGGTGGCCCGCTGCCGGGCCGGGTCGGCGCGCCAGAACCGGTCGAACACCCGCGACAGGTCGGCCGGGGCGATGCCCACCCCGGTGTCCTGCACGGTCAGGACGGCCTCACCGGCCTCCTCGCGGACCCGCAGCAGCACGTGGCCGCCGGCGTCGGTGTAGCGGATCGCGTTGGACAGCAGGTTGCCCAGCACCTGGCGCAGCCGGTCCGGGTCACCCTCGATCCACACCGGCGCGGGCGCGTCCACGGTCATCGCCACCCCGGCCTCGGCCGCCACCGCCCGGTGCGCCGTCGCGCCGCCCGCGACCGCCTCCGCGAGGTCGAGCGGGCCCATCGTGTAGTCCAGGTCGCCGGCCTCGGCCAGCGCAAGGACCTGCAGGTCGTCGAGGATGCGGCGCTGCAGCAAGGTCTCCTCGTGCAGGGACGCGAACAGCTCCCGGCTCGGCTCGACCACCCCGTCGGACAGACCCTCCAGGTAGCCGCGCAGGTTCGACAGCGGCGTCCGCATCTCGTGAGCGACGTCGGCGATCAGCCGGCGCTGCCGCTCCTCGCTGCGCTGCACGGCCTCGGCCATGGCGTTGAACGACTCGGAGAGCCGGGCCAGCTCACTGCTGCCGTACGCGGGCACGCGCACGTCGAGCCGGCCGTCGGCGAGCAGCCGGGAGGCCTCGGTGAGCCGGCGCACCGGCAGGCTGACCCGGCGGGCGATGAGCGCCGTGCCGGCCAGCGCCACGACGATCAGGCCGGCGGCGCCCAGGAGGGCCGGGCGCCGGAAGTCTCCGACGCCGGTGTCGGGGCGTGCGCCGAGATACAGCTGCAGCGGCACGGCCGACGGGTCGCTGACGCCGTACGTGAAGGCGGTACGGACGCAGTCCGCGCTGTTCAGCCCTTTTTGGAAACAGCTCAGGTAGGCCTTTCTGATCCCCTGCAGCCAGGCATCGTCGCCCAGGACCTTGCGGGTCGCGTCCCGGACGCAGTCCGGGCGGGCGGCGCGCTGCGCGGAGGTCAGGTACGGCACGACGTCCGACCTCAGCGCCGCCGCGTCGCCGTCGATGCAGCGGACCGCGATGAGCGCCGCCCGGTACTGCGCCGCCTGCCGCAGCATCAGCATCGGCGGCGAGCCGAAGTGCTGGTCGACCGGCTCCGGGCCGAACAGATCGGGTGGCAGGCTCAGCGTGAAGAGGTTCTTCAGCAAGCCGCCGGGCGCCGCCGGGACCGGCCCGGTGGAGTCCTCGAAGGTCCGGGTGATCGCCGGGGCCAGCGGCGGCCGCGGGTCGACGCCCAGCGCGGTGCCCTGCACCGGCCCGGAGGTCCGCCCGTCGAGGTTGTCCGAGTCGACCAGGACCACGCCGTCCTCGGTGCGCAGCTGGATGTGCAGCCCGGTGTCGCGGGACAGGCCGGCGACCAGCCGGTCGAGGCCCGGCCAGCGCCCGCGCAGCAGGCCGAAGCGCTGCACCGCGTCGACGATCGCCGTCCGGTGCTCGACCGCGGCCCGCTGCGAGCGTTCGACCTCGCGGGAGGTGAGGCTGAGCGTCAGCCAGGCGGTGGCGCCGATCGCGCTCACCGCCACGACCATCACGAGCAGGAACACGCGCAGCCGGAAGCTGCGGAAGCTCACCGCTCGGCCATCCGGTAGCCGCGGCCGTAGACGGTCTGCACGTACCGGGGCTCGGCCGGGTTGGCCTCGATCTTGCGGCGCAGGTTCACCACGTGCGCGTCGACCGTGCGCTCGGACACGTCGTGCTCGAAGCCGAAGGTCTTGTCGATGATCTGGCCGCGGGTGAACACCCGGCCCGGCTCGCGGGCCAGCAGCTCGACGATGCCGAACTCCTTGGCGGTCAGGTTCACCGGCGTGCCACCCACGCGCACCTCGAAGCGGCCCGGGTCGACCTCCAGGTCGCCGACGTGCAGGACCGACGCCGGACCGTCGGCCGCGCCCGTACGCCGCAGCAGCGCACGCACCCGGGCGGTCAGCTCGCGCGGGCTCACCGGCTTGGCGAGGTAGTCGTCCGCGCCGATGTCCAGGCCCAGCAGCATGTCGTTCTCCGAGGACCGCGCGGTGACCAGCAGGATCGCGACGTTCGACTCGGCGCGCAGGATCCGGCACACGTCCAGCCCGTCGACCAGCGGCATCATCACGTCCAGCACGACCAGGTCCGGCCGCCGTGACCGGGCCAGCTCCAGCGCCGCCCGGCCGTCACCCACCGTCAGCACCTGGTGGCCCTCGCGCTCGAGGTACAGCCGGATGAGCTGGGCGTGCTTGGGGTCGTCGTCGGCCACGAGAATACGTGCGGTCACGCCTGGAGATTCTGGCCCAGCAGCGCAAACGCGGCCAAGGAATGTGCGGTTCCTGTGAAGATCCGAACCGGTTCCGGTGCCCGTACGGATCCACGAAGGTTCCTCACAAGTTCTGCACAACCGCGCTCCTACGGTTCGCCCCACGCGAACCCGCCGCAACGACAGGAGCGCCCCGATGTGTGGTCTCAGCGTCTTCGTGAGCAGCCGTCCGAACGCCGGCGTGCCCGACCCCGAGTCGGCCGCCGCGTTCGCCGACGCGCTGGAGACGATGCATCACCGCGGCCCGGACGACACCCGGGTCGAGTACCGCGACGGCCTCGCCTTCGGCTTCAAACGCCTCGCGATCATCGACCGCGCCGAGAGCGCCCAGCCCGCGCACTACCCCGTCGACGGGGGGCAGGCCGGACGCTGGACCGTGGTGTTCAACGGCGAGATCTACAACTACCGCGAGCTGCGCGCCGACCTGGTCCGCGAGCACGGAGCCACGTTCGCCACCCACGGAGACACGGAGGTACTGGCTGCCGCGTTCCACTACTGGGGCGTCTCGGCCCTGCCCCGGCTCCGCGGGATGTTCGCGTTCGTGGCGTACGACCACTGGACCGGCACGCTGCACGCCGCCCGCGACCCGTTCGGCGTCAAGCCGCTGTACCTGCTGGAGACCTCGGACGGGCTGTTCCTGGCGAGCGAGCGCAAGGCGCTGCTGCCGTTCAGCGGCGACTCCGCGGCGGCGCTGGACACCGACGCCCTCGCGCACTACATGACGCTGCAGTACGTGCCGGACCCGCTGACCCTGCACCGGCACGTGCGGCGGCTCCCGCCCGGGCACCGGCTCACCTGGACACCCGGCGGCGGGCTGCGCCAGGAGCGCTACTTCCGGCCCTCGCTGCGGCCCCTGAACGTGCGGCCGGACGCGGCGTACCACGCGATCCGCGACGCGCTGCGCGACAGCGTCCGCCGCCATCTGCACGCCGAGGTGCCGGTCGGCGCGTTCCTGTCCAGCGGTGTCGACTCCTCGGCGATCGTGGCGCTGGCCCGCGAGCAGCGGCCGGACCTGCACGCGTTCACGGCCGGTTTCGCCCACGAGGGCTACTCGGAGATCGAGGTCGCCCAGGACACCGCCGACCAGCTCGGCGTCCGGCTCACCCCGACCGTGGTCACCGAGGACGACGTCATCCGGGAGCTGCCGCGCATCGTCCAGCTGCTCGACGACCCGGTCGCCGACCCGTCGCTCATCCCCCTGTACTTCCTGGCGCAGACCGCGGCGCGGCACGTCACCGTGGTGCTGTCCGGCGAGGGCTCGGACGAGCTGTTCGGCGGGTACACGATCTACCGGGAGCCGATGTCGCTGGCCGGCATCGGCCGGCTGCCCGCCGGGATGAAGCGCGGCCTGCGCGGCCTGTCGCACGTCATCCCCGAGGGCGTGCGCGGGCGCAGCTTCCTCGAGCGCGGCACCACGCCGATCGAGGAGCGCTACTACGGCAACGCGCGGATCTTCTCCCCCGCCGAGAAGGCCGAGTTGCTGCGGTTCACGGCCGAACCCCACACGGCCGTCACCTCCCACCTGTACGCGGAGACCGCCGACGTCGACGACGTGGCCTCCATGCAGTACGTCGACCTGCACACCTGGCTGCCCGGCGACATCCTCACCAAGGCCGACCGGATGTCGATGGCCCACTCGCTGGAGCTGCGCGTGCCGTTCCTCGACCAGGCGGTGTACGCGGCCGCCGCCGGGCTGCCGACCGAGCTGAAGCTGCCGCACGGGTCCCGTACCACCAAGCACGCCCTGCGCGAGGCCATGCGCGGCATCGTCCCCGAATCGGTCCGGGAACGCCGCAAGCTGGGCTTCCCCACACCCACCCGGCTGTGGCTCAAGGGCACGATCGGCGACTGGGTCGACGCGATCCTCGCCGCCTCGCAGGCCGGGCACCTGGTGGACCTCGGGTACGCGCAACGGCTGCTCGCCGAGCACCGGGCGGGCGTGGCCGACCACTCGCGCAAGGTGTGGACGGTGGCGATGTTCTGCCTGTGGCACGCGATCACGGTCGAGAAGGCGATCGACCCGGCGCCGCCGCGGACGGCGTACCCGGTGGTCACCGCCGGATGAGCGGCCTCAGCGGCGGCGCGGCGCGGCCGAAGGGTCAGGGGTGAGACGACGGATCCGGATCGCCGTGGTCGCGCTGGCCCTGGCCGGCCTCGCGGCCTGCGGCGACCCGCCCGCTCCGGCCGCGGCTCCGGCCGGGCCGCGACCGGTGTCGGCACCCGTACGCGTCAAGCCGGCGCCCGCGATCTCCTACCCGGCGCGTGGCCACGGGCGCTGGTGGTCCGCCCCGGCCGCGGCACGGACGGCGGGACGGAGCGGGCACCTGCTGCGCTACCGCGTGCTGGTCGAACGCGACATCATGGGCCTCACGCCCACCTCGTTCGCCGACACGGTGACGGCCACGCTGGGCGACCCGCGCGGCTGGACCGCCGGGGGCACGCTGCGGCTGCGCCGGGTCGGGCCGGGGCAGGCGTACGACTTCACGGTGTACCTCGCGACGCCGCGTACCCGTGACGAGCTGTGCCGCAGCGGGCTGGACGCGTACACGTCGTGCCGCAACGGCGACAAGGTCGTGCTGAACGTCGCCCGATGGGTCAAGGGCGTCCCCGGCTATGGCGCCCCGCTGTCGGTGTACCGGCAGTACATGGTCAACCACGAGGTCGGGCACCGCCTCGGCCACGGGCACGAACGCTGCCCCGGCCGGGGGAAGGTGGCGCCGGTGATGCAGCAGCAGACGCTCGGGCTGCACGGCTGCACGCCGAACCCGTGGCCTTACCGGGCGGGCCGGCGCTACGGCGGCCCGGCAGGTGCCTACGCGGACCCCGTCCCCGCCCCGGACCGCGGCCGCTGAACCGGGTTGCGCGCGCGGCCGGCGTTCGCCATCATGACCGCCATGATCACTGACATGCGAAAGGGCGTGCGCGCCCCCGGTCGATGACCGCCCCGGCGCGGCGCAGGGTCGCCGCCGCCCTCCTGGATCACTGGCACCGGGCCGACACGGCCCGCCGCGAATGGCTCGCCACGGGACTGTCCACCGCCCCCGCCGACCGCGACGCCGCCGAACACCTCCTGACCCGCCTCTACCGCCGGCACGGTCGCGGCAGGCCATGCTTCGCCTGGGTCGACTCCCCGCACGCCGGCCTCCTCCTCGCCGAGGGCATCCCGAGCCACGAGGATCTGCAGCGACTGCTGCGGCATCCCGCCGGACGGCCCCCGCTGGCGATGGACATCGCCGCCGGGTGGTCGCGGCTCATGGCCCGGTTGGACGAGGCCGCCGTCCACCCCGACCTCGCAACGGGCAGGTACGTGCGCAGGGAGGGCAAACCCTGGCCCGACCTGCCGCCCGTGGAGGCGCTCGAGGCGGGCGTCCCGTTGCGGGCGGTGCTGCGGCAGGGCGTACGCGAGGCGCTGCGCACAGCCCTGACGCACAGCGTGACCCTGCCGGTCCGCGCCGCCCTCGGCCCGCCGGCGCGCCTGCCGATCTGCTGGTACGGCCAGCAGGACGCGCCCTGGATCGCCCACTACGACGTCCTGCGCCGCCTCGGCCTCGCCACGTACGCCAGCTTCGACGCGGCCCGCCTCGACGACTGGGCCGGCCTGGCCCGCAGCACGGGCTGGTGGTGGCCCGGCGAAACGGTCTGCGTCGTGGTGGAACGCCCGGCCCGCATCGGCCCGGTGTCCCTGCCGGAGCACACCCTGCCGGTCCCGTCCACCCCCGAGGTCGTCTACCGCGACGGCCTCAGGGCAGGAGCAGGTTGACGTCGCCGAACTCGTGCCACCGGTAGCCGCCCTCCAGCGCCGCCTCGTAGCAGCGCTGGAGCAGCGGCGTCCCGGCGATCGCGGCGAGCATGTCGAGGTGGGAGGCGCGCGGCTCGTGGAAGCCGGTGAGCAGCCCATCCACCGCGCGCACCCCGCGCTCCGGCGTGACGACCAGGTCGGTCCAGCCACTGTGCGGGCCGTTCCAGGCCGTCTCCAGGGCGCGGACCGCGGTGGTGCCCACCGCGATGACGCGGCCGCCGTCGGCCCGGGCCCGGGCGATCGTGCGCAGGGTGGTCGCCGGTACCGCGAACCGCTCCGGGTACGGCCGTTCGTGTGCCTCCGGCGAGGCCACCCCGGTGTGCAGGAGCACGGGTACGAGCAGCACGCCCGCGGTCACCAGCCGGGTCACGAGCTCGTGCGTGAACGGCCGGCCGGCGCTGGGCATCTCGGCGCTGCCCGGGTGCACCCCGAACACCGTCTGGTACGCGCTCAGCGGCCACCGCTGGGGCACGTACCGGTAGCGGATCGGCGCGCCGTGGGCGGACAGGTAGTCGGGGACCGAGGCGGCCGCGGCCGTGTCGACGTCGGCGACCCACAGCCGGCCCCGGGAGTACGCCTCCCGCAGCGTGACCGCCCCGCCGCCGGCCAGCGGATAGCGCTCGCCGGGGGCGCCGCCCCCGTACGGTCCGGCCGGCTCGCGCAGCTCGATCAGCCAGGTGCCGGCCGCGGTGGCCGTGGAGAAGTGCACGGTCAGCGGGCTCCCGGCCACCGGCACGGCCGCGGGCAGCGTCCCGGAGGTGTTCACCACCAGGACGTCGCCGGGGCGCAGCAGCGCCGGCAGGTCGGTGAACCGGTGGTGGCCGATCTCGCCGGTGCCGCGCCGCCCGCTCAGCAGGCGGACGTTGTCGCGGGGCTCCGGCGGCTGGTGCGCCTCCAGGCGGGCCGGCAGGTCGAAGTCCAGCAGGGACGCCGTCATCGGGCGGCTCCCGTGGCGGCCAGGTCGGCCAGCCGGACCCGGCCCGACGGCGGCGCCTCGGCGAGCAGCCGCAGGAACGCGGGCACCACCGACTCCGGCGGCGGCCGGTCGCCGATGTCCTCGCCCGGGAACGCCTCCTGGTGCATGCGGGTGCGCAGGTCACCCGGATCCACCGACCACACCCGCACGTCCGGCTCCTCCTCGGCCAGCACGCGGCCCACCTGCTCGGCGGCGGCCTTCGCGGAGCCGTACCCGCCCCAGCCCGGGTACGGCTCCGCCGCCGCGTCGGAGGTGACCGTGACGATCGCGCCGCGGCGGGCGCGCAGGGCCGGCAACGTCAGCTGGATCAGCGCGAGCGGTGCGACGGTGTTCACCTCGTACACCTCGCGCAGCGCGTCCAGCGGGTAGCCGGCGAGCGGCGGCTGCGGGCTCGGCCCGAGGATGCCGGCGTTGTTGACCAGCAGGTCCGGCCCGCCGAGCCGCTCGGCGGCCGCGACCAGCTCCCGCCGGTGCCCGGCATCGGTCACGTCACCGGGCACGGCGACGACCCGCGCGCCGCCGGACCTCAGGCGTTCGGTCGCGGCGGTGAGCTCGGTGGCGGTCCGGGCATCGGTGACCAGATCCCAGGCCGCAGCGGCGAGCCCTGCGGACAGCGCGTACCCGAGCCCCCGGGACGCGCCGGTGATGATGGCGACGACCATCGTGGATCTCCCTTCGACGCCACCGACGCTAGGGCGGCCGCGGCCGCCCGCCATCGGGCCGCGGACGCAGCCCGGCCCCGGACCTTGGACCTACGTCCCCGGCCCGATCCGCCTGAGCCCGCCCGCCGGTACGGTGCAGGGGTGTCCGGCTGCGACCGCGAGGAACTGCGTGAGGTGAGCGAGGCGGTGCTGGCCGTCACTGCACGCCTGTCGGTCCGTGACGTGCTGCAGACGATCGTCGCGGCGGCGCGGCGGCTGCTCGACGCCCGGTACGCGGCCCTCGGCGTGCCCGGGCCGGAGGACACGTTCGCGGAGTTCCTCACCGACGGGATCAGCGACGAGCAGTGGAAGGCGATCGGCCCGATGCCGCACCGGCACGGCCTGCTCGGCGCGATGCTGCTCGACCCCGAACCGGTCCGCCTCGCCGACGTGCGCTCGCACCCGAAGTTCGGCTGGTGGCCCGCGGCGCACCCGGAGCTCGCCGACTTCCTGGGCATGCCGATCGTGCAGGACGGCGCGATCCTCGGCACGCTGTTCCTGGCGAACAAGCAGGTCCCGGGCGGGTTCACCGCGGCCGACGAGGAGCTGCTGCGGCTGCTCGCCGCGCACGCCGCGATCGCGCTGACCAACGCCCGGCTGTACGAGCGCAACCGTGAGCTGTCGGTCGTGGCCGAACGCAACCGGATCGCCCGGGAGCTGCACGACGCGGTCGCGCAGAAGCTGTTCAGCCTGCGGCTGACCGCCGACGCCGCCGCGGCGCTGGTCACCCGCGACGCCGGTCGGGCCGCCGCGGAGCTGGTCACCGTACGCCGGCTCGCCGCCGAGGCCGCCGAGGAGCTGCGGGCGATCGTCGAAGGGCTGCGCCCGGCGGACCTGGCCGGGGACGGGGTCGGGGCCGCGCTGCGCAAGCACGTGGAGGTGCTGGACCGGGCGCACCGGCCCGCGGTGCGGTTCGCCGGGGAGCCGGTGCCGCGGCTGACGCCCGAGCGGGAGGAGGCGGTCTACCGCATCGGCCAGGAGGCGCTGCACAACGCGCTGCGCCACGCCGAGGCGGGCACGGTGACGGTCGCCGTGCTGGCCGGGGACCGGTCGGTGGTCCTGGAGGTCACCGACGACGGGCGCGGCTTCGACCCGGGCACGCCGTCGCGCCAGTACGGCCTCGCGTCGATGCGCGAGCGGGCCCGCGCGGCGGGTGGCCGGTTGCGGGTGCGCTCCACGCCCGGCGCCGGCACCACCGTACGGCTGGAGGTGCCCGCCGATGCCTGAGCCGATCCGCGTGCTGGTGGTCGACGACCACCCGGTCGTCCGGCAGGGGTTGCGCACCTTCCTGGACCTGCAGGACGACATGACCGTGGTCGGCGAGGCCGCCGACGGCGCCGAGGCGGTGACGGCGGCCGCCGAGCTGCGCCCGCACGTGGTGCTGCTCGACCTGCGGATGCCCGGCGCCGACGGCATCGCCGCGCTGCGGGGTTTGCGTGCGGCGGGCAGCGCGGCACGGGTGCTGGTGGTCACGAGCTACACCGAGCCGGCCGCGGTCCTGCCGGCCGTGCACGCCGGCGCCGCCGGGTACGTCTACAAGGACATCGACCCGCCCGCGCTGGCGTCGGCGATCCGGTCGGTGCACGCCGGTCATGTGCTGCTGCACCCGGACGTGGCACGGCTGCTCGCCGAGGGGCGCTCCACCCCGGGCGACCCGCAGCTGACGCCCCGCGAGCGGGAGGTGCTGACGGCCATCGCGCGCGGGCGCGCCAACCGGGAGATCGCCCGGCAGCTCGGCCTGGCGGAGAAGACCGTGAAGACCCACGTCAGCGCGATCCTCACCAAGCTGGGCCTGCAGGACCGCACCCAGGCCGCCCTCTACGCGGTGCGCGCCGGCCTGGTGGACGGCTGAGGCGTCACCGCCGCTTGCCGCGGTCGCGCGGCGGCATCGGATCGTCGTAGACCCCGGGGGCGCCGGCGTAGCGCTCGCCGTCGCGGTACGGCCACGGGTTCGGCGTGCACCCGTGCAACCCGAGCGTCTGCTGCTGCATCACCGGCGCCGGCTCCCCGTCGCCCGGGCAGCGCTCGTGGCCCTGGCCCAGCCGGTGCCCGACCTCGTGGTTGACCATGTACTGCCGGTACACCGACAGCGGAGCCCCGTAGCCGGGCACGCCCTTGACCCAGCGGGCCACGTTGAGCACGACCTTGTCGCCGTTGCGGCAGGAGGTGTAGCCGTCGGGGACGTCCTGGCACAGCTCGTCGCGGGTCCGCGGGGTGACCAGGTAGATCGTGAAGTCGCTCGGCTCGCGGCCGCCGACGCGGCGGAACGACCGCTCGCCCCCGGCCGACCACCCGCGCGGATCGGTGAGCGTCCGGCCAACGGTCCGGGCGAACCCGCTCGCGCTGATCCCGGCGATGTCGCGCTCCACCAGCACCCGGTACCGCAGCACCCGGCCCCGCGGCCGGAAACCCGACTCGGCCGGGGCCGCCGTGAAGGCGCCGCCGCCCGCCTCCGGGTACGTGATCGGCATGGGCGCCACCTTCGTGCTGGGGACCGGTGACGATTCTTCCGGTACGAACGCCGGACCGCTCGGAGTCGGCGAACCACAGCCGGCGAGAAGGGCGGCCCCGAGGACGATCAGGGGCGCGAGGCGGCGTACGGGCACGGGCTTCTCCTTCGCCGATCGTGGGCAGTGCGAAGGAGGAGACCCGTGAGCGCCCCGGAAAGTTGACGACGCCGGCCGTCAACCTTTCCCGGGGTCCGCCCGTCCTAGCCGGGCAGCCGGTGGCGGGCTCCGGTGCGCTCGGCGCCCACCCCGGCGGCGACCACGAAGCCGATTCCCGCGACCGGCACCCAGCCCGGCCGCTGACCCAGCACGAGGAACCCGATGATCAGCGCGAACGCCGGTTCCAGGCACATGAGCGTGCCGAACGCGGCCGCGGTGAGCCGGCGCAGGGCGAGGAACTCCAGCGCGAACGGCACCACCGGCAGCATGACGGCCAGCCCGAGCCCGGCGAGCAGAAGCTGCCAGGTGAGCACCGGGAACACCGACGGGCCGGCGACCAGCGTCGCGGTCAGGGCGGCGACCGGCATGGACACCCCGAGGCCGTGCAGCCCGGTCACCTCGTCGCCGACCCGCTGCGTGAGGACGATGTACGCCGCCCAGCACAGCGCCGCCGCCAGCGCGAAGGCCACGCCGGCCGGATCCGCGCCGCCGCGCCACGGCTGGGTCAGCAGCAGCACCCCGGCCGCCGCCAGCGCGGGCCACAGCGCGGTGCCGCGCCCGCCCCGGACCACCGCCACGCCCAGCGGGCCGAGGAACTCCAGGGCGCTGGCCGTACCCAGGGGCAGCCGGGCGATGGCGGCCATGAACAGCAGCGTGACACCCGCGGTGGCCACGCCGAGGGCTGCGCAGGCCAGCAGCGCGGGCCGGTCGAAACGCCACACCCGCGGCCGGACCAGCCCGAGCAGGATCAGCCCGGCCCAGGCCAGCCGCAGCCACGCCGTGCCCTCCGCGCCGAGCCGGTCGATGAAGCCGACGGAGACGGCCAGGCCCAGCTGCACGAGCAGCATCGACGCCACGGCCATCGCCGCGCCGGTACGGGCCTCGCCGCGCACCGGCGTCGTCCTCATTCCTGCGGGCGCGCGTGCAGCACGGTCAGCACCACGTCGTCCTCCGTCGCGCCGAGGAAGTGGTCGAGAAGGTGGTCGCAGACCTCCTCCGGCCCCGGGTGCGCCCGCTCGTGCAGCACCCGTACCAGCTGCGCGATGCCCTCGTCCAGGCCGGCGCCGCGCCGCTCGATGAGGCCGTCGGTGTAGAAGACCACCATCGCGCCGGGCGGCAGCTCCACAGTGTGCTCCGTGCGAGCCGGCCGCAGGTGGGTGCCCAGCAGCACCTCCCCGCGGGTCTGCAGCAGGCGTGCCGAGCCGTCCGGCAGCAGCAGGACCGGCGGCGGATGGCCCGCGTTCGACCAGCGCAGCGTGCGGACGCCCCGGGCCGCCTGCTCTTCGTCCTGCTCCACGGCGGCCAGCACGCAGGTCGCGAGCATGCCCACCCGGAACCCCGCCATGGCGTCGTCCAGGGCCGTCAGCAGCCCGGCCGGGCTGCCGCCCTTCGCGTACGAGATCCCGCGCAGCAGGTTGCGGACCTGGCTCATGGCCGCGGCCGCGTACCGGTCGTGCCCGGTGACGTCGCCCACGACGATGGTCAGCCGTCCGTCGGGCAGCACGAAGGAGTCGTACCAGTCGCCGCCGATCTGGGCGCCCTCGGCGGCCGGCTGGTAGCGCACCGCCACCCGCAGATGGTCGGGCTGCACCGGCGGCACGAGCAGGCTGCGCTGCAGCGCCTCGGCCATCTCCCGTTGCAGCGTCGCCGCGTGCCGCTCGGCCTGACGGGCCCGGATGCGGTTGAGGCCCTGCGACAACGCGGTGCCGATGAACCGGATGAAGCCCAGATAGGCCTCGTCCACGGCCAGGTGCGGGCTCAGTCCGGCGACCAGCATCGCGTTGCCCCGCAGCGGCGGTACCCCGGCCAGCCGGACCCACGCGCGCCGGCCGCCGGGATGGTCCTCGATCACCACGTCGCCGTCCGGCATCGCCGGCGCGGTCCCGGCCTCGCCCGGCAGCAGGACCTCCACGCTGGACAGATCCTGCGGCGCGGCGCGGAGCACCGGCAGCGCCCGGTCCAGCAGGCCCGGCACGTCGTCCAGGTCGGCCAGCCGGTCGTTGAGCACGCTCAGCAGCTCCAGCCGGCGGCGGCCCAGCACGAACGCGGTGGTCTCCGTGGCGATGTCGATCACGCCCTCGACCTCGCCGTGACGGCCGTGCACCGCCGAGTAGGAGAACGTGAAGTAGGTCTCCTCGAGGAAACCGCGGCGGCCCATCAGCAGCCGCATGTCCTCGACCCAGGTGGCGCCGGCGCCGTCCGCCACCGAGCGCAGCATCGGGCCGATCTCGTGCCAGATCTCGGCGAACACCTCGGCGCTCGGCGCGCCCAGCGCGGCCGGGTGCTTGTCGCCGATCATGTCCACGTACGCCTCGTTGTAGACGAGCACGAACTGCGGTCCCCAGAGCAGCGTCACGGGCGCCCGGCTGCGCAACGCCAGATCCAGCGCGGACCGCAGCGCCGGGCTCCAGCCGTGCACCGGTCCCAGCGGCGTCGCGGCCCAGTCGACGCGCTCGTACGCCTCCCGCAGCGTCCCGGCGGCGGCGAAGAGATCGGTCACCTGCTGAATCTAGCGGGCCACCCGCCGCAGCTTCACGGTGCTGTCCGTACGGTCCTCCCCCGCCCTCGGGTGCTCGGCGCACCGCAGCACCTCCCACTCCCCCGGCGCCGGCTCCAGCCCGGCCAGCAGCTCCGCCGGCGAGGGGAAACGGATCGGCGGGTGCTCACCGGGGCCGTGGTCCTGGTGGCTCTCGATGAGCAGGATCCCGCCCGGCGCGACGGCGTCCGCGGCCCGGCGCAGGATCCGCTCCCGCGGGAAGTCGCCGTACGAGTACAGGAACTGCGAGGACACCAGGTCGAAGGTGCCCACGGGGAAGGACGCGGTCAGGTCGTGCCGCTGGAAGTCGACGCTCACCCCGGCCTCGGCGGCGTACCCGGCGGCCCGGCGCAGCGCCACCCCGGAGACGTCCACGGCGGTGACCGTCCAGCCCTGCCGCGCCAGCCAGACGGCGTCCCCGCCCTCGCCGCACCCCACGTCCAGGGCGGTGCCGGGGGTCAGACCGGCCACCTCGCGCACCAGGGCGGTGTTGGGGTTGCCGCTGAACAGCCGGTCGGTGCCGGCGTACCGCTGATCCCACGTCGTCGCATCGCTCATGCGCCGAGCGTGGACGGCCGCCGGCCCACCGGCAACGTTCGTTGCCGGACCGGCAAACGAAGCCGTCAGCCCGCGCGGCGCCGGGCGCGGCGTGCGGCCAGCTCGTCGCCCGCGGCCGGTTCCGCCGGCACGCCCACCGGCTGCGGCTGCGTGGCGGGCTCGGCGGGCAGGTGCGACAGCGAGCCCTGGATCTCCTTGAACGCCCCGCCGATCGCGATGCCGAAGACGCCCTGGCCGCCCTGCAGCAGATCGACGACCTCCTCCGGCGACCGGCACTCGTACACCGTCGTGCCGTCGGAGATCAGCGTGATACCGGCGAGATCCTCGACCCCGCGCGAACGCAGCGTCTCGATCGCCTTGCGGATGTTCTGCAGCGACACCCCGGCGTCGAGCAGCCGCTTGACGACCTTGAGGACGACCAGGTCGCGGAACGAGTAGAGCCGCTGCGTGCCGGAGCCCGACGCGTCGCGGATGCTCGGCACGACCAGCGTGGTCCGGGCCCAGTAGTCGAGCTGGCGGTAACTGATGCCGACCGCCTGGCACGCGGTGACCCCGCGATACCCGACCTCGCCGTCCGCGCCGACGAGTGGGCCCTCCTGAGGATCTGAGCCGTGCACGCGACTACCTCCCCGCTGCGCGGTGCCGCTTCACCTGGACTTCACGAGCCTATAACTCAGCGTGCCCGGAAACAGGGAGGTAATGCTGCGACACGCCGCGTACGGAGGAGCCGGACATATGGTCACCGTCGATGCACCGGCGCCACAAAACGGCCCCCACCAGCGGCGGGAGCCGCACCGGCCGCAACCGGCGGTCAGCCGGCGAAATCCTCGGGGCGGACCTGGTCGAGGAACTCGCGGAACTTCTCGACCTCGTCCTCCTGCTCGTCCGGGATGACGATGCCGGCCTCGGTGAGAACCTGGTCGGCGCACCGGATCGGGGCGCCGACCCGCAGCGCCAGCGCGATCGAGTCGCTCGGCCGGGCCGAGACCCGCAGGTCGTCGCCGATCAGCAGGTCGGCGTAGAAGACGTTCTCCTTGAGCTCCGTGATCTCGACCGCCTTCAGCGGCGCCTCGAGCGCCGTGAGGATGTCCCGGAGCAGGTCATGGGTCAGCGGCCGGGCGGGCTTCACGCCCTGCTGCTCGTACGCGATGGCGGTAGCCTCCACCGCGCCGATCCAGATCGGCAGATACCGATCGCCGTCGACCTCCCTGAGCAGGACGATCGGCTGGTTGCTCGGCAGCTCCACCCGAACTCCGACCACGCTCAGCTCGCGCACCGCCCGCCTCCGTGTCGCACGTCGTCGCCGCCCCGTCGATCACCGTCGAAACGGCGACCTCAGGCTGATTCCCGCCCTATCCTGCACGGTACACGGACGTCGTGGGACGAGCGCCACACGAGGTCCGTGTCCGATCCCACTCGGCATACCCGCCGCGGCGCGGCCGAACCCCGCCGCGCCGCTGGTCACCGGTCAGCAGTCCCCGTGCCTTCGCGGCGCCGCGCCGGGAAGGTGTTCAGCGCTGGGCGTAAACCCGGAGGGCCTCAGCGGCCCAAGGTGTCGCGCAACCCCGCCCGGACCAGCGCCGCGTGCAGCCGCTGCGACAGCGCCTGCAGCTCGCGCGCCGTCTCGGCCGCGCGGGCCCGGGCCGCCGGGTCCTGCTGGCGCACCAGCGGCGCCAGCAGCTGCGTGAAGAGACCCACCTCGCGGTCGGCGCCGGCGCGGAACGCCCGCAGATGCCGCGCCTCCAGGCCGTGGCGGGTCAGCCCGACGACCGCCTCGACGATCACCACCGCGTCGCCGTCGTACCAGCCCGGCGGGCGCGAGACGACCAGGCCGATCCGCTCCAGCTCGGTGAGCAGCTGCTCGCCGATGCCGGTGCGCTCGACGAGGTCCGCCCGCGACACCCGGGTGTCCGCGGCCTCCGCCGCGGCTTCCGCCTCCGAGCCGACGGCCACCAGGGTGGGCCGCTGCCGGCTCAGCGGGTCGTCCCCGCGCTCCACCGCCTCCAGCTGCTCCCGGATCACCCGCAGTGGAAGGTACTGGTCGCGCTGCGCGGTCAGCACGAAGCGCAGCCGCGCCACGTCGTTCCACGAGTACTTGCGGTAGCCGGAGGCGGTGCGCTGGGGGTCGACCAGCCCTTCCGCCTCCAGGAACCGGAGCTTCGAGATCGTCGTGTCGGGGAACTCCGTCCGCAGCTGGGCCAGCACCTCCCCGATGCTCATCAGCGCAGCGTCACGGCCCGGGCGTGCGCCCGGGTCCTGCGCGGCCGCCCCCGACGGGTTCACGCCCCGCCGCCCTCGCCCTCCGGCCGCGGACCGGCGATGAAGACCAGCCGGAACTTGCCGATCTGGACCTCGTCGCCGTTGCTCAGCGTCGCGGACTCCACCCGCTCCCGGTTCACGTACGTGCCGTTGAGCGAGCCGACGTCGCGGACCGTGAAGGTGCCCCCGTCGCGGTGGAACTCGGCGTGCCGGCGCGAGACCGTCACGTCGTCGAGGAAGATGTCGCTGTCGGGGTGCCGGCCGCTGGTCGTCACGTCGTGGTCCAGCAGGAACCGCGCACCCGCGTTCGGGCCGCGGCGCACCACGAGCAGCGCCATCCCGGGCGGGAGCGAACCGGACATCCGGCTCGGCACCACGTCGGTCTCAGGCCCCTCGAGCACCTCGTCGAGCGCACCGAGGTTCAGCGTGGACGTGACGTCGAGTGGGGGGAACTCGTCGTCTGGGCGCGTCATGGACCACCTCACGGAATCTGTTTCGTCTCGCCGCCCGACGACCAAGGGTGAGCAGGCCGGACGTGGGGTCCGGAGCGCAGCGCCCCCCGCCGCCGCTGCCCGGAGGCCCGGACGCACGACTATCGGTTTCTAAGTGATAACGGTTCTACAGGTGCTCCGCGAGCCTAGTCAGCGTGGATATACCGGGCAACCAGACGCGCGGACGTTCACGATCAGCTGTCGGTCAGCGCCCGGTACGCCTCCGCGTCCAGCAGGCCGCCGAGCGCCGCCGGGTCGTCCGGGGCGATCTCGACCAGCCAGCCGGCCGCGTACGGCTCGGCGTTGATCAGCTCGGGCTCGTCGGCCAGCGTGGCGTTGCGGGACACCACCGTGCCCGCCACCGGCGCGTAGATCTCCGAGACGCTCTTCGTCGACTCGATCTCGCCCAGCTGGTCGCCGGCCTGCACCACCGTGCCCTCGTCGGGCAGCTGCACAAAGACGATGTCGCCGAGCGCGTCCTGCGCGAAGTGGGTGATGCCCACGCGCACGGGACCGGTGCCGTCGCCGGACACCCACTCGTGCTCGGCCGTATACCGCAGATCCTCGGGAATCACGCATTCCTCCGTTGAGAAGCACACCCGCTCAGGACACCGGGCGTGCGTACTGCAGGCTGGCTGGCTGACGCACCGCGGTCACGTCGACCGCGGCGCGTTGCTCCATGGTCACGTTACCGCCGGCCTGGCGCACCGATTCGACCACCCCACCGGGGATCTGCAGCGCGGTCTGCATGGTCGACGGCACCCCGATCACCCAGAGCGTGTACGGGCCGCTGAGCTGCTTGCCGTCGACGATGATCTCGCCGCCGGCCGCGTCGACGAAGTACGACGACGCCACGATGCGCACGGTCACGCCGTTGCCGCCGACCAGCTCCATGACCTCGCCCTGGGCGCCGCGCAGCTCCTGCACCGCGTTCAGGATCGCGGAGGCCTTGATCGGCTGGCCCTTCGGATCGATGGAGATCTTGAGGCCGGGACCGCGCGCCGGCAACGTGCCCGACAGCAGGCCCAGCTCGTCGGCCCGCTTCTCGGCCTCGGCCAGCGCCGCCTGCCGCCCGGCCACGCCCGAGGTGAGCTGCCGCTGGCTCTCCTCCAGGCCGTTGATCTCCTGCTGCAGCCGCTGGTCGCGGGCCTCCAGGTCGGACAGGATCCGCACCAGGTCCTCCTGCCGCGCCGACGCCAGCCCGGAGTCCGCGTCGTTGCTGCGCAGCTGCACGACCAGGGTGAAACCGAAGAGCGCCAGCAGCACCCAGATCAGCGCGCCGGCCGACGACAACCGGCGCCACGGCGCCACCGCCGGCGCCGCGTCCGGCGGGCTCACCTTTTCAGGTGACACCGCCCCGGGACCGTCCGGGTCGGGCACCTGCGTCCGCGCCGGCTCGCCGGCCGACGCTTTCTCAGGTACGGCCGCAGCACGCGCGGAGGTCGTCGGCTCCCCACCGGGCTGAGCCTCGGCGGCGACGGCAGGCTCCGCATCAGCGGCCGGCACGGCGGGCTCCGCATCAGCGGCCGGCACGGCGGCGGGCGGCCTTTCGGCGGGTGCCGTGTCAGCGGGCGGAGGCGGGGTCGGCGGCGTCAGACGCACCGTCGGCCCGTCCGCCTCGATCGGCACCTCTCGCGCGCCGGCGCCGGGCTGCGAGGCCTCGTCGCCGGGCGGCACGATGCGCGCGGTCTTCTCGTCGTCGGTCATCGCGGCCGCCCTACGCCCGGAACAGGTGCCGGCGGATCGCCGCCACGTTGCCGAAGATACGCACCCCGAGGACCACCACGACACCCGTCGAGAGCTGCCCGCCCACGCCCAGCTGATCGCCCAGGTACACGATCAGCGCCGCCACCACGACGTTCGCGATGAACGACACCACGAACTGCTTGTCGTCGAAGATGCCGTCCAGCTTCGCTCGCACCCCGCCGAAGACCGCGTCGAGCGCGGCGACCACCGCGATCGGCAGGTACGGCTGCAGCGCCGGCGGCACGGTGGGATGGAACACGATGCCGAGCACGACACCGGCGATCAGGGCGAGTACGGCGATCATCGGCCGCCTTTCGACGGGGAGCCGGCCGCGGAGGGCGCGGGTGCGGACGGGGTGGCCTGGCGCAGGTTCGGCTGGGTCGCCGCGTCGAGCGTGACGCCGTCGACCTCGGCGACGTCGTACGACATGCCGTACTTGCTGTTGAGGGCGCGGAAGAACTTGCCGGCCGCGCCGTCGCGGAAGTCGCCGGCGAGCGAGTCCGGCCCGATCGCGACCACCTGGTACGGCGTGGTGACCGGCCGCAGGTCGACCAGGATCGCCTCGCCGGCCTGCCGGATCGCCGACGTCGCGGTGAGCCGCTGGCCGTTGATCGCGATCGCCTCGGCTCCGGCCGCCCACAGCGCGTTGGTGGCCAGCTGCAGGTCGGTGTCGCGGACCCGGGCCTCGTTGTTGCGTTCCCCGGTGACCGGGTCGATCGGCGTCGGGCCGTCGCCGACGGTGACCCGCGCGCCGGAGCCCTTGACCGGCGCCAGCCCGGTCTGCGCCTCGAGACCGCGCAGCCTCGCCACGGCGGCGCCGCCGAGCTGCTGCTCGCGCAGGCCGGCGACCTCGGCGCGCAGCCGCTCTGCCCGCGCCTGCAGCTCCCCGGTCTCCTCCCGGCGGCTCTGCACCTGGTCGATGAGGGTGTCCCGGGCCTGCGTCCGGGCCGGTTCGTCGGCCATCGTCTGCTGGTACGCGACCACGAGCAGGAACCCCAGCGCGACGAGCGTGAGACTGCTCACGACCTTGATCATCTGTCGCCGGACGCCCGTGGGCCCCTCACCCCGCTGCTTACGGGCGGCCGCTTCGGCGTACCCGGGGTCCAGGGGGTTGCGGAACAGCTCGGTCAGGAAGTCAGGGGTGAACCGCGGCTGCCGGGCGTCGGCGCCGCCGTCGGGCGTGGTCATCCGGCGACAGCCTCGCGTGCGGACGCCGCACGGTCGGCGCGCAGCAGCGCGCGGGTCTGCGCCAGGTAGAGCACCGCGGCCGCCCAGTACAGGCCGAGCGCCCACCAGGCCAGCCCCCACCCGATCGGCCCGGCGATGCTCTCCGCGGCCGGCACGGCCTCCGCCAGCAGCAGCACCGGGAACGCGCCGAGCAGCACGAACGTGCCGGTCTTGCCGACGTAGTGCACAGGCGGCGGGCCGTACCCGTGCCGGCGCAGCACCAGCAGCGCGACGCCGAGCACGGCCTCGCGCAGCAGCAGAGCCGCGGTGAGCCACCACGGGATGACTTCGCGCACGGTGAAGCCGACGAGCGTGGCGAGGATGTACAGCCGGTCGGCGAACGGGTCGAGCAGCTCCCCGAGCCGGCTCACCGAGTTCATCCGGCGGGCGACGTACCCGTCGACCCAGTCGGTGGTGCCGCCGAGCGCGAGCACCACCACGGCCGCGACGTCGTGATGCGGGCCGAGCAGCAGATAGAGGAACAAAGGCACGCCGAGCAGCCGCACGAAGCTGATCACGTTGGGGACGGTCCAGATCCGGTTGGTGGCCGTCATGGGCGCAGCCTGCTGCGACATCGCGCCCCCTCTCCCCTGCGAATCGGCCCGGGCCCCCACCCGCGGACGTCACCAGCGGCGGAACGGGCCTCGCGACCGTCCCCCTGGAGGCCGCCGGGCACGCCGGTCCGCGCACTCGCCGAGCCACTATAACCAGCCCCGCCCCGACCCAGAATCACCCCGTGCCGGACCGTCCCCCGCTCGTCACCCACCGCACGCCCTCTAAGCCATCCTAGGAAGATAGGTTGAAGGTCTGCGTGCAGGCCGACCCGGTGGGGTGCGGCGTCGCGCTCAGACCGGCGTGCCCGGAACGGGACGGGATGGGCACGTGCGAATGCGACCCGGGACCGGATGGGCAGGCAGAGCGCACAGTTTCGCAAGGCACCCGGCACAGCGCTCCCCCGGACGCCTTGCCCGAGGGAGCGCGAGGGTCACCGCTTGCCGCGCCGACTCCGGACGTAGTCGTCCACCACGTACCGCCCGAGTTCCTCGGCGTCCGGGCTGAACACCCGTCCCCCGCTGCGCTGCGCCACGGCGTCGACGAAGCGGCGCAGGCCCGGGTCCTCACCGAGCATGAAGAGGTTCAGCGTCGCGCCGTAGCGGGTGAGCTGGTCCACCTCCTGCACGGTCAGCCGGACCGTCTCCGGGGTGGTCGGCCACGTGAAGAACGCCTCGCCGTCCTCCTCGAGGTGGGCGGTCGGTTCGCCGTCGGTGACGACCAGCACCACCGGCTCGGAACCGGGGTGCCGGCGCAGGTGGCGGCCCGCCAGTTTGAGCGCGTGCTGCAGGTTGGTGCCCTGGATCATGTCGGGTTCGATGGCCGCGAGCTCGCCCTGGGTGAGCGACATCGCGTACCGGCCGAAACCGACGATCTGCAGCGAGTCCTGCGGGAACCGGGTGGCGACGAGGTGGGACAGCGCCAGCGCCGTCTGCTTCATCGGGCCCCAGCGGCCGTCGGCGAACATCGAGTACGACAGGTCGACGCAGAGCGCGACCACCGCCGAGGCCCGGCGTTCGGTC
Source organism: Actinoplanes sp. NPDC049316 (assembly GCF_040677315.1). Lineage (NCBI taxonomy): Bacteria > Bacillati > Actinomycetota > Actinomycetes > Micromonosporales > Micromonosporaceae > Actinoplanes > Actinoplanes sp. NPDC049316. The sequence goes on from NZ_JBFAQM010000010.1 coordinate 152,297, forward strand.
TCGGCGACCTCGAAGTCCTCCGGCTCGAGGCGGACCGGGACCGTGGCCGTCGCGTGACCGGCGCGGCGGCGGACCGCGTTGCCGATCGTGCGGACCACGTCGAGCGGTTGTTCGTCGCCGAACTGCCAGCGCCGCGACGAGCCGATGAGGTCGCCGGCCGCGCCCGCGTCGCGCAGGTCGTGCTCGCCGCGCTGCTTGCCCGACAGGTCCTTGAAGACCTGGGCCAGGGCCGTACGGCCGAGCCGGCGCAACGCCTTGGGCGACAGCGTGAGCCCGTCGTCGTCGCGGGTGACCCAGCCCTGCCGGCGCAGCTCGCGTTCCAGCTCGCGCAGGCGCCGGACGTCGTCGGCGGCGCCCCGGCCGAGCTGGCGTTCCACCGCCTCGACGTCGATGTCGTCGAGCGTGGCGCCGGGGTGTTCCTGGCCGAGCTGGTCGAGCAGGTCGTCCAGCTCGCCGATCTCGCCCAGGGCCGCGGCCGCGTCGCCGTAGCCGAGGTCCTGCTCGCCGCGCATGCGCTCGCCGCGCCCCCAGTTGAGGTTGGGGCGCAGCGCGCGCAGGTTGTCGGTGAGCTCGGCGAGCTGGCCACGCAGCGGCCCGTCGCCGAGGGCCTGGTCCATCAGCCGCGACAGCTCGTCGCGCTGCTGAGGGCTCAGGGAGCGCATGAGCCGTTCGGCGGCCGCGGCGCGCCGGGCCAGCGAGTCGATGAGCTCCTCGACGTTCTCCGGCTGCTCCGGGAAGAAGTCGCCGTGCTTGGCCATGAACTGCTGGAACGCGTCGTCGGTGTCCTCGCCGCGGGCGTGCTTGCCGAGCAGGTCGTTGAGGTCCGACACCATCTCGGCGACCCGGGCGTCGGTGGCCGGGTCGCGGCCCTGCAGCGCGTCGCGCATGCCGGCGAATCGCTGCTCGACGACCTCGCGCCGCAGCCCGTCGAGGATCTGCTGGTAGAGGTCGCGGGCCTCGGCGCTGGCCCACTGGTATTCGGAGAGCTCCTCGACCGCGCGCGACGTCGAGCGCGGCAGGTTGTCCAGGACGGCCTCGTTGAAACGGGCGTCCATGTCGTCGCGCCCGCGCAGCTCGTCGCGTTCGGCGGCGAGGGCCTGGTCGAGCAGCTGCTGGGCCCGGGTGACGGCGCCGTCGAGGTTGCCGCGGCGCAGTGCCTCCCGGCGCAGCCGCCGCGCGCGGGCCTGCAGGTCGTCCAGCCCGCGGCCGTCGCGGGGGCCGCGGCGCAGCAGGTCGCGCAGCGCGTCACGCAGGCTCTCGCCGCCCAGGACGCGCTCCCCGACCTGGTCGACCGCGGCCCGGACGTCGTACGGCGGCGCGAGTGGATCCGGCCCGTCGCGCCAGGCGCCGTACCGGAAACGATTCCCGGCCACGGTCAGCTCCCGTACAGGGTGCGGCCGTCGTCGGTCAGCTCCTTGGCCAGCCGGCGGGTCAGGTGCAGGCCCTCGAGGACGAACTCGACGCCCGCGGCGGCCTGCCCGGGGCTGGGCGCGTCGCCGAGGCCGAGCCGGTCGAGGACCTTGGCCAGCCCGGGGACCGTGCCGATCTGCGCGAGCAGTTCCTCGGCGGACACCAGGTCGCCGGTCTCGATGATCGAGCCCTCGGCGACCAGGTCGGTGAAGCCGGACAGGTCCAGCCCGGCCAGCCGGGCCCGGAACGTCTCGGCGGTGGCGACCCGCAGCAGATGGGCGAGGATCTCGGTCTCGCGTCCCTCCTCGCCGCTGTCGAACTCCACCTTGCCGCGCAGCGTGCTGGTGACCGAGGCGGCGTCGCAGATGCGGGCCACGGCCTCGCGCTCGTTGCGCAGCCCGGCCCGGCGCAGCGCGGACGCGGCGACGGTCTCGGCGGCGGCGATGGCGAACCGGGCGGACACGCCGGAGCGGGCGTCGACGGCCGGCGACTCGCGCACCGCGCGGGTGTATCGGGCGAGCACCTCGACCAGGTGGTCGGGCACCGCCGCGGCCAGCGCCGCCTCCTGCCGGATCAGGTCGGTCTCCAGCTCCACCTCGAGCGGGTAGTGCGTCCGGATCTCGGCGCCGAACCGGTCCTTGAGCGGGGTGATGATGCGCCCGCGGTTGGTGTAGTCCTCGGGGTTGGCCGAGGCCACCAGCAGCAGGTCGAGCGGGAGCCGCAACTGGTAGCCGCGGACCTGGATGTCGCGTTCCTCGAGGACGTTGAGCAGCGACACCTGGATGCGCTCGGCCAGGTCGGGCAGCTCGTTGACGGCGAAGATGCCCCGGTTGGTGCGCGGCACCAGCCCGAAGTGGATCGTGTCGGGGTCGCCGAGCGCGCGGCCCTCGGCCACCTTGATCGGGTCGACGTCGCCGATGAGGTCGCCGACGCTGGTGTCCGGGGTGGCGAGCTTCTCGCCGTACCGCTCGGAGCGGTGCAGCCAGGAGATCGGCAGCAGGTCGCCGGTCTCGGCGGCGAGCCGTCGGGTGGCCGGGGTGAGCGGCTGGTACGGGTGTTCGCGCAGCTCCGAGCCGGAGATGTACGGCGTCCACTCGTCGAGCAGGTCGATCAGCCCCCGGATGAGCCGGGTCTTGCCCTGGCCGCGCTCGCCCAGCAGCACCATGTCGTGGCCGGCGAGCAGGGCCCGCTCGACCTCGGGCAGCACCGTGTCGTCGTAGCCGACGATGCCGGGGAACCGGGGCGCGCCGCGGCGCAGCCGGTCGAGCAGGTTGTCGCGCAGCTCCTCCTTGACGGTGCGGAACTCGTGCCCGGCGGCACGCAGCTCGCCGAGGGTGCGCGGAAGATCGGTAGGCGGTGTGGGGACAAGCGGTGTGGAAGCCTCTGTCACTTCGAGAACGCTACTCCCGCGCGGGCGGAGCCGACCAAGGTCGGCCGAGCGGGCCCGGGACCGGCAAGCTCGGGACCGCGCTACCACCGCGGGTCGCGTACACGGGGGCGTACGGGTCTCCGGCACGGCGGTGCCGATACCCGGTTGAGCACGCCGATAGAGTCAGGTCCCGATGAGCGCCACGATGATCGCCCGGGACCTCGCCGCGGGGCACGGCGACCGCACCCTGTTCAGCGGCCTCGATCTGGTGGTCGCGCCCGGTGACGTGATCGGCCTGGTCGGGGTCAACGGGGCGGGCAAGACGACGCTGCTGCGCACCCTCGCGGGACTGCTCCCCGTCGAGGCGGGCAGCGTCACGGTCAGCCCGCCCACCGCGACCGTCGGCTACCTGCCGCAGGAGCGGGAGCGGCGTGCGGACGAGACCGTCCGGGACTTCCTGGCCCGCCGCACGGGCGTCGGCCCGGCACATGCGGCGATGGACGCCGCCGCCGAGGAGCTCGCCGCGGGGACGGCCGGCGCCGACGACGCGTACGCGGCCGCGCTCGAGCGCTGGCTGGCGCTGGGCGGCGCCGACCTGGACGAGCGCGCCGCCCAGGTCACCGCCGACCTGGGCCTGGCGGTGGCGCTCGACCGGCCGATGACCGCGCTGTCCGGCGGGCAGACCGCCCGCGCGCAGATGGCGTCGCTGCTGCTGAGCCGATACGACGTGTTCCTGCTCGACGAGCCGACCAACGACCTCGACCTGGACGGGCTGGCCCGGCTGGAGGAGTTCGTCACCGGGCTGCGCGCCGGGACGGTGGTGGTCAGCCATGACCGGGAGTTCCTGACCCGTACGGTCACCGCGGTGCTGGAGCTCGACCTCGTGCAGCAGCAGGTGAACCTGTACGGCGGCGGCTACGGCGCCTACCTCGAGGAGCGCGAGACCGCCCGGCGGCACGCGCGCGAGGACTACGAGGAGTACGCCGACAAGAAGGCGGGCCTCGAGGAGCGCGCGCGGACCCAGCGCGGCTGGATGGAGCACGGCGTGCGCAACGCGCGCCGCAAGTCCAAGGACAACGACAAGATCGGCCGGAACCTGCGCGCCGAGTCGACCGAGAAGCAGGCCGCCAAGGCCCGGCAGACGCAACGGCTGATCGAGCGGCTGGACGTGGTCGAGGAGCCGCGCAAGGAGTGGGAGCTGCGGATGGAGATCGCCGCGGCGCCCCGGGCCGGCGCGGTGGTGGCCACGCTGCGCGACGCGGTGGTGCGCCGCGGCGCGTTCACGCTGGGCCCGGTGACGCTGCAGATCGACTGGGCGGACCGGGTCGCGATCACCGGGGCGAACGGCGCCGGCAAGTCGACGCTGCTCGCCGCGCTGCTCGGCCGGCTGCCGCTGGACGAGGGCAGCGCCCACCTGGGTCCCGGCGTGGTGGTGGGCGAGGTGGACCAGGCCCGCGGGCTGTTCCTCGGCGGCGAGCCACTGCTGCGGGCGTTCGGCGCGGCCGTGCCGGACCTCGCCGAGGCCGACGTCCGCACGCTGCTGGCGAAGTTCGGGCTGAGGGCCCAGCACGTGCTGCGGCCGGCCGCGACCCTGTCCCCCGGCGAGCGCACCCGCGCGGCGCTGGCCCTGCTGCAGGCGCGCGGGGTGAACCTGCTGGTTCTCGACGAGCCGACCAACCACCTGGACCTGCCGGCGATCGAGCAGCTGGAGGCGGCGCTGGCGACCTACCCCGGGACGCTGCTGCTGGTCACCCACGACCGGCGGATGCTCGACGCCGTGCACACCGCCCGGCATCTGGAGGTCGTGGACGGCACGGTCAGGGGCTGACCGACACCGGGTCGCTGATCGCGCTCTCGTTGCCCGAGCGGTCCAGCCCGCTCAGGCAGTACGTGGCCGCGCCCGCCGGGGGCGCGGGGTCGACGGCGTCCTGCTTGCCCGCCCGGCCGGTGGCGACGAGGTTCGCGACCGCGCCGTCGACCCGGTAGAGCGCCCAGGACACCGGCTCGGCGCCGTCGCGGACCTGCCATTCCACGGAGACCGTCCCGCCGGTGCGCCGGGCCGCGGTGGCCCGGGGCGCCTCCGGCGGCTCCAGCGGCAACCGGCGCATCGTGGGCACCAGCGCCGGCGTCGCGTAGTGCCGGGCGCGGTATCGGGTGACGGCGCCCAGGCGGTCGGCGCGGATCTGCTTGGCGCTGAAGTGGACGCTGCCCTGCACGCCGTACCGGTCGTTGAGGGCGAGCTGACGCTCGATCTGGTCGGGCTGCTTCCACGGGCCCTTCTCGCCGACGCGGTAGTCTCCCTGCCCGATGTAGAGCTGCACGCCGGTGCCCTTGACCAGCGCCGACCACCACGGCAGCACCTTGGCGTAGTCGGCCTTGTCGAAGCCGATGGCCCAGTACAGCTGCGGGACGATGTAGTCGAGCCAGCGTTCGCGCACCCACTTGCGGGTGTCGGCGTAGATCGCGTCGTAGCTCTGCAGGCCGCTGGTGTCCGAGCCGGCCGGATCGCTGGTCTTGTTGCGCCAGATGCCGAACGGGCTGATGCCGAACTTCACCCAGGGCTTGAGCTGCTTGATCCGCTCGCTCATCTCCCGGACCAGCGTGTCGACGTTCTGCCGCCGCCAGTCGGCCCGGCTCTGCTTCTTGTCGGCCCGCTTGGCGAAGCTCTTGTCGTCGCGGAACTCGTTCCCCCCGCCCTCCGGGTACGGGTAGAAGAAGTCGTCGAAGTGCACGCCGTCCACGTCGTACTTCCCGACGGCCTCGAGCATGGCGTCCTCGACGAACCGGCGGGCCGCCGGGTTGCCCGGGTCGAAGTACAGCCGGGCGGTCTTGCCGTCCGGGTACGCGATGGCCCAGTCGCGGTGCTTGAGCAGCGGATGGTTCGGCGCGAGCTTGGCGAAGTCGGCGCCGGGCCCGGCCGGGGCGGGCTGGCTCCCCCGGTACGGGTTGAACCACGCGTGGAACTCCAGGTTGCGCGCGTGCGCCTCGGCGACCATGAACTGCATCGGGTCCCACCCCGGCGACCGGCCGTCCCGCTTGCCGGTGAGCCACTCGGACCAGGGCGCGTACGCCGAGGGCCAGAACGCGTCCCCGGACGGCCGCACGTGCACGAAGATCGCGTTGTGGTGCTGGGCCACGGCCAGGTCGAGCCAGCGCAGGTATTCCGCCTGCACCTGCTCCTTGGGCAGGCCGGGCCGGCTGGGCCAGTCGATGTTCATGACCGTGGTCAGCCACATCCCCCGCAGCTCGCGGGTGGCCCGCACCGGCACGGCGCCGCAGCGCCCCGGCGTGCCCCCGGCCGGGACCGCCTGCTGACCGGCGATCGGGGCGGGGTCGGGCTCCTCGTAGGTGGCCGCGCGCAGCAGCCCGAGGCCGAGGACGGCCACGGCGAGCAGGACGGCGGCGAGGATCAGGACGAGCCGGGCGGGGGGACGAGGCACCCACCCAGTGTGCCCGCTCTAGTGTCGGGTCATGAACGTGGTGGTTGTCGGTGCCGGGGTCGCCGGGCTGTCCTGCGCCCGTGAGCTGCAGCGGGCCGGCGTGCAGGTCCGGGTTCTGGAGCGCGGGCGGGTGGTGGGCGGGCGGCTGGCCAGCAAGCGCTACGGCGGCCGGTACGCCGACATCGGCGCGGCCTACGTCGTGCCCGACGATCCGGACTTCGCGGCGCTCGCGGAGTCGTGGCGGGCCCGCGGGCTGGCCCGCCCGTGGACCGACACCCTGGCCGTCCTGCCCGGCGAACCGGCGAAGGGGCCGATGCGGTGGGCCGCGCCCGGCGGGCTGCGGTCGCTCGCCGCCGACCTCGCCGAAGGGCTGGACGTACGCCTGGACAGCGAAGTGACCGCGGTCCCGGACGACGCCGACGCGGTGGTGCTCGCGATGCCGGGGCCGCAGGCGCTGCGCCTGAACCCGCCGGCCGCGGTCGCGGACGCCGCCCGGCGCCAGGCGTGGCAGCCGGTGATCACGGCCGTGCTGGCGTACCCGGAGCGGGTGTGGGCCGGCTTCCACGGCGCGTTCGTCAACGACCACCCGGTGCTGACGACGGTCTGCGACGACGGCGACCGGCGCGGCGACCGCGCCCCCGTCCTGGTCGCCCACTCCACGCCCGAGGTGGCCCGCGCGCACCTCGGCGACCCGGCCGCCGCGGGACCGGCGATGGCGGCGGCCACCGGCGAGCTCCTCGGCATCGCGGCCGCCCCGGACGTCCAGGTCCACCGCTGGACCTACGCGCAGCCGGAACCCCTCGACGGCCCGTACGCGACGGACGGCCGGGTGTGGCTCGCCGGTGACGCCTTCGGCAAGCCGCGCGTCCAGACGGCCTGGCTGTCCGGACGCGCGGTCGCGCGGGCGCTGCTTCAGAGCAGCGAGCGGTAGACCTCGAGGGTGTCCTGGGCGATCGTCGACCAGGAGAACTTCTCCACCGCGCGGCGGCGGCCGGCCAGGCCCATCTGTTCGGCCCGGGCCGGGTCCTCGATGAGCTTGCGCATGGCCGCGGTGAGGTCGGCGACGAACCGCTCGGGGTCGACCGGGGTGCCGGTGCCGTCCGCCAGCTGCTCGATCGGCACCAGCAGGCCCGTCTCACCGTCGGCGACCACCTCCGGGATGCCGCCGGTGGCGGTGGCCACGACGGCGGTCTCGCAGGCCATGGCCTCCAGGTTGACGATGCCCATGGGCTCGTAGATCGACGGGCAGACGAACACGGTCGCGTGCGTGAGCACCTGGACGACCTCGTGCTTGGGCAGCATCTCCTGCACCCAGATCACGCCGTGCTCGTCGCGGGCGGCGCGCAGCTCGCGGGCCAGGCCCTCCACCTCGGCGGCGATCTCCGGGGTGTCCGGCGCCCCGGCCAGCAGCACGATCTGCGTCTCGGCCGGCAGGTCGCGGCAGGCCCGCATGAGGTATGGCAGGCCCTTCTGCCGGGTGATGCGCCCGACGAAGACGACGCTGGGGCGGTTCCGGTCGATGCCGAGGCGCTCCACGACGTCCGTGTTCCGGTCCGGCGCGTACTGCTCGGTGTCGATGCCGTTGTAGACCACCCGGATCCGGTCCGGGTCGACACCCGGGTACGCCGTCAGCACGTCCCGCTTCATCCCGCCGGAGACGGCGATGACGGCGTCGGCGGCCTCGATGGCGGTGCGCTCGCAGAACGACGAGAGCGCGTACCCGCCGCCGAGCTGCTCGGCCTTCCAGGGGCGCAGCGGTTCCAGGCTGTGCGTGGTGACCACGTGCGGGACGCCGTACAGCAGCTTGGCGGTGTGGCCGGCGAAGTTCGCGTACCAGGTGTGGCTGTGCACGATGTCGGTGCCGTCGGCGCCCGCGGCCATCTCCAGGTCGACGCCCATCGTGCGCAGGGCCGCGTTGGCGCCGGCCAGCCCGGCCGGCTCCGGGTACGCGGTGACGCCCGGCTCCTCGCGCTTGCCGCCGAAGCAGTGCACCCGCACCTCGGCGAGGTCGCGCAGATCGCGCGCGAGGTACTCGACGTGGACGCCGGCGCCGCCGTACACCTCCGGCGGATACTCCCGGGTGAACAGGTCGACGCGGAGGTTGCCGCTGGCAGGTTTCGTACGCGAGTCGGTCACGTGACGCAGAATAAGCCTTTCGACTGGCGTGAGCGCGGCAGGAAAGTTAGCGTCTCGGTCATGGCAGTCAAGGTGCTCGCGATCGTTCTGGCAGGTGGCGAAGGCAAGCGCCTGATGCCCCTCACCGCGGACCGGGCCAAGCCCGGCGTCCCGTTCGGCGGCATCTACCGCATGATCGACTTCGTCCTGTCGAATCTCGCCAACGGCGGCTATCTCAAGATCGTCGTGCTGACCCAGTACAAGTCGCACTCGCTCGACCGGCACATCACCAAGACGTGGCGGATGTCGACGCTGCTGGGCAACTACGTGACCCCGGTACCGGCGCAGCAGCGGCTCGGCCCGCGCTGGTTCGCCGGCTCGGCGGACGCGATCTACCAGAGCCTCAACCTCATCAACGACGAGAATCCCGACTACGTCATCGTCTTCGGCGCGGACCACATCTACCGCATGGACCCGAAGCAGATGGTCAACGACCACATCGCCTCCGGCGCGGCCGTGACCGTCGCCGGCATCCGCCAGCCCAAGTCGCTGTCCGACCAGTTCGGCGTCATCGACGTGGCGGAGGACGGCAAGCGCATCAAGGCCTTCCGGGAGAAGCCCACCGAGGTGGAGGGGCTGCCCGACTCCCCCGACGAGATCTACGCGTCGATGGGCAACTACGTCTTCACCACCCGCGCGCTGTGCGAGGCGGTGTCGGCCGACGCGCAGAACCCCGACAGCAAGCACGACATGGGCGGCAACATCATCCCGATGCTGGTCGAGCGGGGCGAGGCGAACGTCTACGACTTCCGCGACAACGAGGTGCCGGGCAGCACCGAGCGCGACCGCGGCTACTGGCGCGACGTGGGAACCCTCGACTCGTTCTACGAGGCCCACATGGACCTCATCGCCACGCTGCCGGTGTTCAACCTCTACAACATGGACTGGCCGATCTACACCAACTACGGCTCGTGGCCGCCGGCGAAGTTCGTGCACGACTACGACGACCGGCAGGGCCGCGCCCTCGAGTCGATGATCTCCCCCGGCGTGGTGGTGTCCGGCTCGCTGGTGGAGAACTCCGTGATCTCCCCCAACGTGCGGGTGAACTCCTGGGCCCACGTGGAGAATTCCGTGCTCATGGAGGGCGTCCGGGTGGGCCGGCGCGCGATCATCCGCAACGCCATCATCGACAAGAACGTGGTGGTGCCGGAGGGCGCGCAGATCGGCGTCGACCTGGAGCGCGACCGCAAGCTCTACACGGTCAGCGACGCCGGCATCGTGGTCATCGGCAAGGGCCAGAAGGTGGAGCTGTAGTCAGCCGCGGTCGCGCAGCGTCTGCGAGGGACTGATGCCGTAGCGGGCCCGATAGGCGCCCGCGAAGCGTCCCAGGTGGGTGAAGCCCCACCTGTGCGCCACCTCGCTGACGCTGACCTGGCCCTTGTCGGCGCGGGTCAGCTCGGCGTGCACGCCCTCCAGGCGCAGCCGGCGCAGGTAGGTCAGCGGGGGCACCCCCACGTGCTGGCGGAAAGACTCCTGCAGCACGCGGATGCCCACCCCGGCGATGCCGGCCAGCTCGGCGGCGGTGAACTGGCGGCCCGGCTCGGCGTGCATCGCGTCGAGCGTGCGTTTGACCGTCCGCGGCCGGCGGGCGGTGGGCTGCCCGGGCACGCCACTGCCGGGCTGCTCCACCGCGCAGGCCAGACCGCTGATGGCCAGGTCGCGCCAGCGGCGGACCAGCCACGGCAGGGTCGACAGCCCGTCGGGCTCGCGCAGCTCCGCGTGCAGCAGCCGGATCAGCGCCATCCAGCTGCGCCCGGGGCCGGCGGCCAGCCCGAACGTCGCGCCCAGCGGCAGCGGCGGGCCCTCCTGCAGCTCCAGCACCGCCTCGAGCTCACGTTCGAACGCCAGCCGCTCCACCTTGACGCTGAACAACCGGCAGTCCTGCGACCAGCGCAGATCGATGTCGCCGGTGGGCTGGAACACCGCGGCCCGGCCCGGGTCCGCCGTGGTGGCGGCCCCGCGGTGCAGCACCTGCACCGTGCCGGTCAGCGGCGCCAGCACGTGGTACGCCGTCCGCAGGTCACCGATCGCCACGCACAGCTCGATGCCGTAGCTGATGTCGCCGATGGTCAGCGGGCCGGTCTGCACCACGTCGCCGGAGAACGCGAAGCCGTCGATGCCGCCCGCGGGTTTCACCTCGAGCGGCCCGTAGAACATCCGGCGGCAGAACGCGCCGGCCTCCTCGACGTCCGTCGTGCGCAACGCGGACCGGGCCGGAACGTCAGCCTCCGGCGCCGGGCCGGGGTCCACGCCGGCCACCCCTGCCGTGTCCATCCGCTCACCCTAGGCCGACAGGGGCGTCACCGCCTGTTACAGATTGACCTCCTGGGGCCAGGTGTACTCGGTGACCGCGCCGCCGGACACGGTGACCTCGGCGAGGGGGGTGACCGGGTCGCGCCAGACGACGTACCGGCCGCCGGGCAGGCCGTCGATGACGACGCTGAACAGCACGCCGTCGCGCACGTAGCGGGCCCGTACCGCGGCGTGGGTGCGCCGCGCCGGGTCGTCGACGGGGCTGACCTCGATCTCGTGCCCGTGCAGGCTGCCCGGGGTGTGGATGACGAGGGCGCCGATCCCGGCCCCGATGTTGAGCACCACGGTGCCCTGCCCGGAGGGCGCGAGGGTGTGGTGGTGATGCACGCCGACACTCACCGCGATCAGTCCTTGCCGGAGGGGTTGTTGAAGCCGTCGAACGGCACGCCGAGGTACGGGAACTTCTTGAGCAGCTTCGAGCTGACGTCCTTGGCGGTCAGGCCCTGCTCGACCTGCGCCGCCGCCGCGTCCGGCTTGAACTTCTCGTCGACCAGCGGCACGGTCACGCCGGCGATCGCCCGCAGCGAGATGGACACGACGTCGTCGGCCGGGCGGCGCCCGTTCGGGAAGCCGGCCAGGTCGCCGCCGAGGATGCCGAACGCGTTCTCGTCCTTCGACGGCGGCACCGCCGTGTTCAGGCGCAGCATGTCGGCCTGGGTGTCGCCGGTGTTGTTCTGGAACTCGTCGATGAGCCCGTCCGGGATGCCGGTGAGCAGGATCGCCACCAGGTCGGCCCGGGCGGTGCCCGCCTTGTTGAGCTCGGCCAGGTTGTCGAACAGCCCCGGGTAGAGCACCGGCAGCAGCTGGGCGAGCTCGGGCTTCTCCACGAACTCGGCGAACCGCTTGTCCTCGCTGGGCGGCAGGCTGTTCCACAGGTCCTTCTGCGCCATCGGCACGATGACCTCGTTGAACAGCGGGTTGCCGAGCCGCGACACCTGGACCTGCGGGCCGACGTACACGTCGTCGTTGTTCTTGGCGCCGTGGCGGACCTGCACCTGGCGGCGGCTCGCCGACGTCCACACGCCGACGACGGCGCCCGGGTCGCGGCCGCGGACCTTCTTCTTGCCGTCCTTGCGCACCATGTGCAGCGGCAGCTGGACGGCGATGGAGTGCACGTTCATCTTGTCGGTGGCGTTGACCGCCTTGCCGGCGTAGTTGAACAGCTTCTGCCCGACGAGGTGCTTGTCCTGGAACGGGCGCAGCGTGCCGAGGTCGAAGATGGCGCCGAGGTCGACGAAGAACGGGTCGGCCCGCTGCCCGGCGAAGACCTTCTCGCCGGTCTTGAGCTTGTGCACCGCGTCGTCGGCGAGCTTCTTGTAGTCGGGGATCGACAGCGGCCCGACGTTGCACGGCGGGCAGGGCAGCTTCTCGGCGAGCACGGTGTGCTTGCCGCTGGCGTCCACCCGCGTCACCGAATAGAACTGCCGCCGGTTCCAGTTCTCGCTGTCCAGCGATTCGATGGGACCGGTGTTGTACAGGAACGTCTTGTCGTTGCGCAGTTCGGTCCGGAAACGGAACTGGTACGTCAGATCGGGCCGCCCGTCGCCGTTCTTGTCGACGTGGATCTCGTACAGCACGTCGTCGCCGAACTCGAAGAAGTTGGGGCCGCTCGCCGGCAACTGCAGGGGCACGTAGTTCGCGATGAGCGTGACCGTGTCCGGGTTGTCCGGGCTGACGAACGCGTACAGGTCGGAACTGTCGGCCACCGGGTCCTTGCTGATCTCCGGGGCTTCGCGGTGCGAGGACATGGGTCTGCCTTTCCGGTCAGCGCTTGACGGCTTTGAGCAGCTTCTTCGCCAGGTCGGCGTCGGTTATCGTGACCTTCCGGCCGCCGGAGAAGAGGTCGAAGGTGCCCTTCTTCGCGTCGCGCAGCGACAGCACCAGCGGCTCCGAGTCGCCGGCTCCCGAGCCCTTCTCACCGGCGAGGCTCAGCCCGGCCACGCCGGCCACGGAGGCGCCGACGCCGGCGGTGGCGGCGATCGCGAGAACCCGGCGGCGCGACAGGCGGGAAACCGCCCGCGTGCCGTAGTGGACACGACTCATGCTCGGCCTTTCGTCATGCGCCCGGGGGTCTCCCCCGAGGCGCGCGAATCGTCTTTGGTTCCCGGACAGCCATCAGTACGAAGCGATCTCCGTAGCGGTTCAAAGGTTTTTTCCAGGAAAGGTTCCGCAAAGGTTCGGTCCCTCCGGTCGCGGGCGCTTGCGGCCTCCGTGCGACGATGCGGTCCGTGTCGACCGACCAGTTCAGCCACTCCTTCACGGTGGCCGCCCCCGCGGACAGGATCTATGCGCACCTGAGCGCCCCGGAGAGCTACGTGGGGCTGTCCCCGCTGGTCGTGGCCGTCCGCGACATCCGCCGCGACGGCGACGCGGTGTCGTACGTGGCGGTGGAACGGTTCGCGCTCGGACCGCTGCACTGGGACAACCCGATCCGAGTGACGATGACGTTCCCGAAGCCGGGGCGCCGGCTGGTCAGTGACGTCCGCAGCCCGGGCCGGGTCCACCTGGTCGCCACTGTGGACCTGGCCGTCGAGGGCGACGGCACCCGGGTCACGGAGTCGGTCACCGTCTCCTGCCCCTGGATCCTGCGGTCCTTCGTGGCCGGGCAGGCGCGGTCCGTGCAGCGGGCGCGCGCCGCGGAACTCACCCGCCGGATGGAGGCCGCACCCAGTCCGGCCGGCTGAACGGGCGCCGGCGGTCACGCTGCATCGCGGGCAGGGCGACGATCAGCAGCGTGACGCCCACGGCGTCGACGAACTGGACCAGGCAGGCGACGGTGACGACCGTACGCGCGCGAGCGGCCATGCGGTTGCCGTACCCGGATCGGCCGCAGGTCACTCTGGCCGGGTGCGCGGCTGATGGCGCAGGATCAGGGCATGCTGATCGATCCGCATCTCGCGCCGCACTGGCGCAGCTGCGCCCTGGTGACCATCGACATGCAGCGGGACTTCCTGTCGGAGAGCCCGTACGGCCTGGCCGGCACCACCGAGATCATCCCCGCCCTGCGCGAGCTCGTGGACGCGTTCCGGGCCGCCCGCCGCCCCGTGGTGCACATCGTGCGGCTCTACGCCGGCGAGGACGTCGACCTGGTCCGGCGCACGCTCATCGCCGGCGGCGCCGACATGGTGCGTCCCGGCGGCAAGGGGCGGCTGCTCGCGCCCGGCCTGCTGATCGGCGACGGCCCCGGACTCGACGACGACCTGCTGCTCGGCGGCGCGCCGCAGCCCCTCGGCCCGCACGAGTACGCGCTGTTCAAGCCCCGCTGGGGCGCCTTCCACCGCACGCCGCTGGACGACATGCTGCGCGGGTGGGACGTCGACACCGTCGTGTTCGCCGGCTGCAACCTGCCGAACTGCCCGCGCGCGAGCATCGTGCAGGCCAGCGAGCGGGACTACCGGGTGGTGCTGGCCACCGACGCGATCTCGCAGGCCACCGAGCAGGGTTTCCGCGAGGTCGCCGGGATGGGGGTCGTGCTGCTGGACGTCGCGGCGATCACCGCGGGGCTCGCAGGAAGGCCGATCACTGCAGGGATCGAAGGAAGGTCGTGAGCGCCGCCCGGTACGGCTCGACCGTGGCCAGGTCGGCGTACTCGTCCGGGCCGTGCTGGCCGTCGCCGCCGGGGCCGAAGATGACCGCGTCGACGCCGCGCGCGGAGTAGAACCGGCCGTCGGCGGCGCCGTGCTTGCGCAGCAGGCCGCCCGGGTAGCCGGCGTCGCGCGCGGCGGCCCGCAGCGCCCGTACCTCCGAACTGTCCGGATCGGCGTGATGCGGCGCGCCCAGGCTGTCCACGCTCACCTCGACGCCGGCGAGGTCGCGCAGGTACGCGGCGATCTGCGCGACGTCGCGCCCGGCGAGGGCCGGGTCGCCGGCCGGGAAGCGGATGTCCAGCCAAGCCGTGGCGTCGGCGGGCACTTGGTTGACGGCCCGGCCGGCGGTCTCGACTCGGGCCACGGTGACCGTGGTGGCCCAGGCCTCGGCGGCGGGCACGGGATAGCGGTCCAGCACCCGGCCGAGGGCGGCGGTCAGGCGTAGCACGGCGTTGTCGCCGAGCCACGGGTACGCGGCGTGCGCGGCCTTGCCGGTGGCGTGCAGGCGGACCTGCAGGATGCCCTTGCTCTCGGTGACGACCTGCAGCCCGCTCTGCTCGCCGATCACCACGAAATCCGCGGTGACCCCCCGCTGCACCTGGTGGCCGGTGCCGTCGTACCCGCCGACCTCCTCGTCGGTCACCAGCTGCAGGCCCAGCGGGTACGGCACCTCGCGCGCGACCGACCGGAACACGTCGGCCATCACCAGCGCCGCGACCTTCATGTCCTGGGCGCCGCGGCCGTACAGCCGCCCGTCGCGCAGCACCGGCCGGAACTGCTCCGCGGGCGCGGGCACCACGTCGAGGTGCGCGTTGAGGATCGCCCGGAACGCGGGCCGCCGGCCGGGGGCGTACAGCAGCGCGCTCGGCTTGCCGCCCGAGCGGAACCGCTCGACCGTGAACCCCGGCCCGGCGCGGTCGACGACCAGATCCAGGGCCTTCTGGAGGCACTCGGGACGGTCGGCGGTCGACGGGATCGCGACGAGCCGTACGGCGGCGTCCAGAAGATCGTCCATGCCGCCCGACGCTACCGGCGGCGGTAATCCGGTTGCCCGGGCAGACCGACGGCGATAGACCTACGGGCGACTCCGACACGGAAAGGAGGGCTGAGCCATGTTCCGCATGTTCACCGCCTTCTCGGAAGAGAGACCACCGTGCCGCTGCACCTGCGCCCGCTGACCGGGCGCGACGAGATCGACCTGTTCAACCGTCTGCCGTACGTGCTCAACCGCGAGATCGCCACCGATCTCGACGCCGGCCGCCGCCGCCTGGGATGGCTGTGGGTCGCGTTGGACTCCGGCCGCGTCGTCGCCCGCGCCGGGTTCTGGGCGCCGCCGGGCGACGCCGTACCGATGTTCCTGGACGTCTTCGACGTGGCGCCCGGCCACCTCGACGCGGGCGTCCGCCTACTGACCGAGGCCCTGGCCACCGTGCCGCGCCCGGAGGAGTACACCCGTTTCGTGCCGGCCGGCTGGCGCGACGACCCGCACGTGCGGCGCGAGGTCGAAAACCTGATCGCCGCGCTGGAACGCACCGGGGCGAAGCTGTTCGTCGAGCGCCTGCGGCTGCAGTGGCAGGCCGGGACGCCGCTGCCGCCGCGATCCGGGCGGCTGACCTTCCGGCCGGTGGCCGATCCGGAGGAGCTCGTCGCGCTGATGACCGACGTCATGGACGGCACGCTCGACGCGCACGGCCGCGCCGACCTGACCCGGATGAGCGCCGCGCAGGCCGCGCGCCGCCAGTACGACGAGGAGCTGTCCCGCTACACCAGCCCGCGGGAATGGTGGCGGATCGGGTGCCTGCCGGACGGGCGGCCGGCCGGGTTCGTCGTCCCCGCGCACAACGGCTACAACCCGATCATCGCGTACATCGGGGTGGTGCCCTCGCACCGCGGGCACGGCTACATCGACGAGATCCTGGCGGAGGGCACCGGGGTGCTCGCGGCCGAGGGCGTGCCCCGCATCCGGGCCGCCACCGACGTGGGCAACGTCCCGATGGCCCGGGCGTTCGCCCGGGCCGGCTACGAGGTCGTCGAGCGCCAGCTCGACATGGTGTGGTCCGGTCAGGGGGTGTGCTGAGTGCCGTCGTACCAGGTGTCACCCTCGGCGATCAGGATGCGGGTGAGGTAGTCGGCGAGGTTCGTGGCCACCGGCCGGCGCTCGTCGGTCTCGTGGTCCCAGACCAGCACCGCCCCCGAGGGGTCCCCCGGCCGGTACGCGAACTGGTCGCCACCGCCGTTGTCGCCGAAGAACAACAGGTCGTCGAAGGGCGCGTACAGGTCCTTGAAGTCCGGGAACGTGCGGAACTCGACGTTGTCCCGGACGATGCGCTCCACCGGCCACACCACGTCCAGGCCGTGCTCGCCGCGTACCCCGTCGGTCTCGCGCAGCAGCCCGGCGAGGTCCTCGGGAAACGTCTGGCCGAGCCGCTCCTGCGCGGCCGCGACGACCCGCTCGTCCGCGCCCTCGGCGACCTCCGCCGTGGGCAGCACCGCCAGGACGATGTCGCGCCAGAACACAGCCAGCATGCGAGCATCCTACGAGAGCCGGGAACACCCGCATTCGTCCGCAAGAGCCGGGGTCGTACCGGTAGGGTCGTGCCGGTGAACCGGCGGTCGTGGATCAGGCGTCCCGGCCGGTGGTCCGGACGGATCCTGGCGCTGGTCGTCGTGCTGGGCGTGGCCGGCACGGCCATGGCCGCCGTCGCGTTGCGCCGCGCCGACGAGGACCGCCGCGAGCGGGCGCTGAGCCAGCAGACGATGATCATCTCGCAGGTCGTGCAGGCCGAGATGCGCCGCTACAGCACCTCGCTCACCGACCTCGCGGCCGCCATCGGCGCCCAGTCGCAGCTGGAGGCGGCCGAGTTCACGGCGATCACCGCCCCGGTCGACCGGCAGCGGCTGCCCGGCGTCACCGGCGTGGTGTACGTCGTGCCCGCCACCACCGAGCAGATCCCGCAGGTGCAGCGCTACTGGCGGGCCCGCGGCACCACGGATCTGGTGCTGCGCCCGTCCGACCCGGGGGCGGCCGAGCACTTCTTCGTCGTCCTCGACCGTCCGACCGACCCGACCACCGGCGTCGTGATCGGCCGCGACGCCGCCGACTCCCCGGAGGCCGCCGAGGTGCTGCGCACGTCGCGCGACAGCCACAAGGTCGCGACCAGCCGGACCTACCGCCTGCTGCGCGACGAGAACGTGCCGGCCGACGCGCAGCAGCTGTCCTTCACCCTGGCCGCGCCGGTGTACTCGACCTCCCCGGTGGCCCGCGACGCGGGGCGCTTCCGCGGCTGGCTGATGATGGCGCTGCGCGCGACCGACTTCCTGCACCAGGCGATCAGCGTGGTGGCCCGCGACACCGTCACGGTCACGCTCTCCGACGCCACCGGCGGCGTCCTCAAACCGGTGGCGCGCTGGGCCCCGGGCGTGGCCGTCGACACCACGCTGCCGCCCCGCGCGGTCACCATCGGCGTCCCGCAGCGCACCTGGGGGCTGACCGTGGCGCCGACCCGGCGGCTGCTGCCGGACACCGACCTGCACCGCGACGTGCTCGCCTGGGTCGTCGGCCTGGTCATCACCGGGCTGCTCGCCGCCCTGACCAGCTCCGTGATCACCTCCCGCAACCGGGCGCTGCGCCGCGTCGACGAGGCCACCGCGGCGCTGCGCGACGACATCGCCCGGCGCGAGGCCGTCGAGCAGCAGCTGCGCCGGCGCGAGAGCGAACTGGTCGGCTTCGCCGGGGTGGTCGCGCACGACCTGCGCAGCCCGCTGTCGCGCATCACCGGGTACGCGGACTTCCTGCGCGAGGAGGCCGCCGGGCGCCTCGACCCGGTGCACCGCGACTTCCTCGAGCGCCTGTACGCCGGCGCGCAGCGCATGCAGTCGCTGATCGACGACCTGCTCGACTACGCCATGGCCGACAACCGGCACCTCACCACCGCCCAGGTGGACCTGGGCCGCCTCGTGGACGACATCGTCCGGGAACGCGTCACGGGGCTCGGCGACCGGCCCGCGGCGGTCACGGTCGAGCCGCTGCCGACCGTCGCGGGCGACCCGGTGCTGCTGCGCCAGGTGCTGGACAACCTCATCGGCAACGCGCTCAAGTACACCGCGTACGGCGACGACCCGTTCGTGGAGATCACCTGCCGGCCGGACGGCGACGACTGGCGCATCGAGGTCGCCGACCGCGGCATCGGCATCCCGCCGGAGCAACGCGAGACGGTCTTCACCGCGTTCACCCGGGCGGGCGGCAGCGAGGGGTATCCCGGCACGGGCCTGGGCCTGGCCATCGTGCACCGCATCGTGGAGCGCCACGGCGGCCGGGTCGGCGTCGACGGCAACGACGGCGGCGGCAGCCGGTTCTGGTTCACGCTGCCCGGGCAGCCGCCGCCGGCCGAGCCGTCCGGCGCCGGGCTCGCCGCGCTGCCCGGGAAATCCGCCCCCGCGCATTGACCGTCCCCGATGGGCCCGGGATGCTGGACGGCACAGCGGCAGGAGGAACCATCGTGGCGGGCTACGACGTCATCGTCGCCGGGCTCGGCGGGATGGGCAGCGCGGCGGCGTACCACCTGGCCGCGCGCGGGCAACGGGTGCTGGGCCTGGAACGCTTCGGCGCCGCCCACGACCGCGGCGCCAGCCACGGCGGCTCCCGCCTCACCCGCCAGTCGTACTTCGAGAGCCCGGAATACGTGCCGCTGCTGCTGCGCGCGTACGAGCTGTGGGACGCCCTGGCCCGCGACTCCGGCCGCGACGTGATCCGGCTGACCGGCGGCGTCATGGTCGGGCGCCCGGACAGCCGTACGGTGGCCGGCAGCCGCCGCAGCGCCGAGCAGTGGGGCCTGGAGCACGAGATACTCGACGCCGCCGAGCTGCGCCGGCGCTTCCCCGCGATGAACCCGCGCGACGACGAGGTGGCGCTCTACGAGTCCCGCGCCGGTTTCGTCCGCCCCGAGCTGACCGTCACCGCCCACCTGGGCCTGGCCGCCCGGCACGGCGCCGACCTGCATTTCCACGAGCCCGTGACCCGCTGGGAGCCGACCGCGGACGGCGGCGTCCGGGTCGACACCGAGGCGGGCACGTACACCGCGGGCCGGCTCGTCGTCACACCCGGCCCGTGGGCGCCGCAGGTGCTCGCCGACCTCGGGCTCCCGCTGGTCATCGAACGCCAGGTGATGTACTGGTTCCAGCCCACCGCCGGCGTGGGACCGTTGCTGCCGGAGCGCTTCCCGGTCTACATCTGGGAGGACCGGCACGGCAGCCAGGTGTACGGCTTCCCCGCCGTCGACGGCCCGGCCGGCGGCGCGAAGATCGCCTTCTTCCGCCGCGGCCTGCCCACCACCCCGGAGACCGTCGACCGCGAGATCCATCCGGACGAGATCGACACGATGGCCGTCCGGGCCCGCGCCCACCTGCCGGACCTGCCCGGCCATCTGGTGAGCGCGGCGACGTGCCTCTACAGCACCACCCCGGACGAGCACTTCGTCATCGCCGGGCACCCGGGATCCGCCGCGGTGACGGTGGCCTGCGGCTTCTCCGGGCACGGCTTCAAGTTCGTCCCGGTCGTCGGCGAGATCCTCGCGGACCTCGCCCTGACCGGAACGACCCGGCACCCGATCGGCCTCTTCGACCCCGCGCGGCTCACGAGCGCCGCAGGAAGCGGGTAGCGCCGCAGGACCCGCTCGGGGCCGGCCGGTCTACTGGTCCGGCCCGGTGACGACGCAATCCACGTCCGCCTGCTTGTACGGCTCGTCCGGCGGATCGCTCTGGCCGTCGACGTCGACGTCCACGTGGTTGCGCCAGGAGATGAACCGGGCCCGGGAGTCGCACTGCCGGCGGGCCGTCGTCCTGTTGTTGCTCTGCGACTTCGGCTTGAGCTGCACCTTCGCCGAGCACGCTTTGCGGCGCCACGTGGCGTCCGTGTAGTACTCGTAGAGGCAGTTCCAGACGTGCGCCGTGTTCGAGGTGCAGGTGCCCTTCTCCCATTGGCCGTGTGCCGAGACGTCCGGCGAGGACCAGTGCGGATTGTCGGGCAGGCTGATGGGCTGGCAGGAGGACGCCGCCGTGGAGGCGCTGCCGCCGGTGCTCCCGGTCACCGCCGGACCGATCGTGCGGCCGTGCTCGTCGACGTACCGGGCGCGATCTCCCGCCCCCGCGGGCGCCAGGCCGGGAACCGCGTTCTCGTACGTGACGGCTTCTGCCGCTCCCGCCTGTCCCGCCATGGCCGGCGAGCCGGTGTGGCTCAGGCCGGCGACCATCCCGGCCGCGGTCGCCACCGCGAGGATCCTTGCTCTGCTGCGCGTCATCGTTCCTCCCCGTGTCCCATGACCTACCGATAGGCGGGCGGCCTCTCCGCGGGCGCCGCCTCGACCACGTCGAGGCCCGGCGTGGCCAGCAACCGCTGCACCGCGGCCCGGGCGGCGCCTATCCCCGCCCAGTGCGGGTCGACATCACTCGTGAAACACCAGCGGCGGTCCGCCGGCCACACGAAGGCCGGCACCGGTGCGGCATCGTCGCCGAATCGTTCGTCGCGACCCTCGACGTAGTCCTCGAGGCGACCGGTGAACAGCACGTACCGGCGGTCCGGGAGGGTCACCAGCGGGCCCTGCCGCTCCGCGACCGACAGCACGTCGCCGGCGACGCCGTCCCAGACGCAGAAGTAGCACTGTGCGGCGGTGGCGGTGAAGTCGGCCAGGACCGCCAGCGCCCGGCGTGCCTGCGGCGCCCACAACTCGCGGCCCTCCGGCACGTCGGCGTCGGTCTCGGCCTGACCGGCCAGCTCCGGGTCCGGAATGAACCGCAGGCGCCCGTACGCCTCGAAGCCGGCCGGGCCGAAGGTGATGAGCTGCTCCGGCGGTGTCGGCGACCGCTCGATCCAGGTCGCCGCCGTCGTGTCCGTCGAATGCACCAGCATGCGTATCGCGGCCCCGTCGTCACCGGCAGCGGCAGGCGCTGCCTTCGCTTGCGCACTTCGCGGCAACGCTACGACCGACGGCGCAGGTCCACAAGAGAAACTGACAAGACCGACAAACGGTCAGGCCTTTCGAGGAGGTAGGGGCTACGAGACCGGCCCGAGCACCGACAGCGGGATCGACGTGCCCAGCAGCGCGTCGCCGGCCGCGTTGGGGTGGTAGCAGTCGGCGCGCAGGTCGGGCATCATCTCCGTCGGGTTCGCCGGGTTGCGCAACACCGCGTCGAAGTCGACCACCGCGTCGAACACCCCGCCCGTACGGATCCAGGTGTTGACCGCCTGCCGGTTCTGCTCCCCCGCGCTTCCCGCGGTCAGGCACATCGGCAGGACCGTGGCGCCGACGATGCGCAGGCCGCGGGTGTGCACCCGGTCGGCGATGCCGCGCATGGCGTCGATGACCTGCTGGGCCGGCGCGGGCGGGGCGTTCTGGCCGCCGCCCAGGTCGTTGGTGCCCTCGAGGAGGAGGACCGTACGCACGCCCGGCACCGACAGCACGTCGCGCTCGAGGCGTTGCGGCGCCGGCGGGCCGCAGCACTGGCCGGTGGGGTCGTACGGGTTGGGCTGCACGCTCACCGTGTTGCCGGAGATGCCGGCGTTGGCGACGGCGAGACGCTGCGCGGGCGGCACCGCGGCCATCCGGTCGGCCAGCACGTCGGTCCAGCGCTGCCCGGGCGGGCCGACCGCCTGATAGCCGTCGGTGATGGAGTCGCCGAGCGCCACCACCGCGCCCCGCGCCGCCGGCCGGTCCGCGGTCACCAGGTCGAGCCACCAGATCTGACCGGGGTGGTAGCCGGTGCCGGTGCCGGGCGTGCCACCCGGGACGACCGGCGAGGACGGGAACGACGCGTTCGACTCGTCGGCGGCCGTGTCGCCGCCGGTGTTGACGTACGAGGCCGGCGGGTCGTAGGCGAACGGCGGGAACGTGTGGTCGTTGATCGGGGCGGCGGGGGCGTACAGGCTGACGGCCACGTCCTGGCCGGCCTCCACGCCGATCGGCACCGCGTCGCTGACCACCTCCCGGCCGGGCGGGATGCTGACGGTCGCCGCGCCGTGGAAACGCAGCCGGTGGTTGGAGCCGGGCACCAGGGCGGCCACGCCGGGCGCGAGCGTACGCCCCAGCCACGCGTTCCGGACCGTGACCGGCGCCGTGCCGAACGGGTTGCCCAGGCGTACCCGTATCCCCCAGCCGCCCGTCGAGACCCGGGCGATCTGCCGGACCGTGATGTCGGGGGCGACGCCGTGCACTCCCTGCAGCGACGACTCCCACACCGCCGCGGCCGGCGGGGCCGCAGGTCTGGCGGAGGCGGCCGCGGGCTGCGGCACGGCCGGGGCGAGCGCCGCGAGCACCGCGACGGCCGCGCCGGCGACGAACGATCGAAAGCGGGACACGGGCGACCACCTCGGCTCGGGTGCGACAGCGGACCGAACCGAGCCTAGGCAATCGCATCAATGACGGAAGTCGATGTTCACCGGTCACTTCCGGCGGATGACGCGGGACGTGGCGAATCGGAACACCCCGGACGGCCGCCGGCGCAACGCGGGCGCGAGGACGGGCCCGGCGCGGGCGCGGCGCGGGCGCGGCGCGGGCGCGGCGCGGGCGCGGCGCGGGCGCGGCCCGGCGCGGGGGCCCGGCGCGGGCGCGGGCTATTGGGGGCGGGGCCGGCGGGACGCGAGCCGGGCGGCGCGGACGCGCAGCCCCAGCTCGTGCAGCATCCTGCCGTCGGCCTCGGAGTCCTCGAGCGCCCGCCGCGCGACGTCGGCCGCCTTCCGGTTGACCTGCTCGGCCTGGGAGCGGGCCGTCTCCCACGCGGCTTCCGCCTGGTCGGCCGCGGCCACGAGGCTCAGGTCCCCGGGAGCCGCGCGGCGCGCCTCGCGCAGCTCCGACAGGTGTTGCCAGGCCAGCGTCTCGCCGCGGTGTGCGGCACGCTGGGCGGCGAGCGCCTCCGAGGTCGCGCGGTCTCGCGCGACGGCCCGCCCGGCGATCTCGGCCCGCAGCGTCTCGTACCGGGCGAGGAGCCGCTCGTGATCGTCCTCGGCGGAGAGTCCGCCACCGGCGAGCGCGCCGGGTGACCCGCCGCCGCTGCGCTCACGGTCGTCCTCGGACATCCCAGCAAGCTAGCAGTCAGCCGCGGCCGTCGAGGACACTGCGGTAGATCCAGCCCGCGATGTCATCGGTACGGGCGCTGCTCTCCACCTGGGTGTGCGGGCAGCTCGGCCCGTTGCTGACCACCGACACCAGCACCGGCCCGCCGCGGCGGTTCTCGAGGAAGAACGGGCCGCCCGAGTCGTACGGGCACGGCGTGGTCGACGGCTCGGGGGCGTACCCGGTGAGGCCGGTGACCGAATCCGTGAGCGAGACCACCTTCATCTGACCGGTGCGCAGATGCGTGACCGGCGCGGGGTTCGTGCTGGTGGTGGAGCCGTAGCCGGTGACGCGCACGATGTCGCCGATCTCGGGCGCGCGACTGCCCACCCGCAGCGGGCGGACGTCGTACACCGGCGACTCGAGCTTCGCCAGGGACACGTCGGCCGTGGGCGACTGGCGAACCGCGACCACCGTGAGCACATGGCCGCCCGTACCCGTCAGGTCGGTGCGGCCGACGGTGGCCGTGGTGAGGTCGGCGACCGGGTATTCGACGCGGACGTTGTTCGCGTCGCGGAAGCAGTGCCCGGCGGTGATCACCCAGCGCGGCGCGATGAGGGCGCCGGAGCAGGCGCTGTTGCGTTTGCCGCCGCTCGCGGTCGGGATGCCGGTCATCGTCAGCTTGACGGAGAAGCGGTACCGGCCGTCGGGGACCTCCTCGCCGTTGGCGATCGCGTGCGCCGCGCCGGCCGCCGTCAGCGAGACGACGGCGGCGACGACCGGGACGAGGAGGAAGGCGAGGAAGCGTCGCACGGCGGGACCTCCGGTTCGGTTGCGGGGACCACCGCCGACCATAGGGGACGGTGGCGCCCGGTCAGCCGATACGTCGGATGGGCGACGTCCCGAAGCGGGCGGCCACGGCCGCTTTCAGCCCGCCGGTCCCGGCCTTGGCCTCCCGTTCGGCGCGCAGGACCCGGTGCTGCGCGGCGGCGTCGCGGTCCCAGGCCGCCAGGCAGTCCTCGGGTACGAGGTTCGCCGCGGCGACGATCGCACCGGCGGCGCCGAGCCAGCTCGCGTACCCGAGCAGCGCGGACGCTCCGACGTGGACCTCGACGGTGCCGAGGGCGAGCTCGTGGCCGAGCCGGGCCGCGTCGCCGCTGGAGTCCTTGATCCCGCGGACCGGCAGCGCGGCGAGCGCGTCGACCGGCACCGGTCCGCCGGCCTTCGCCGGGTAGTGGTACGCCAGCACCGGCACGTCTCCGGCGGCCTCGGCGACCCGCGCGTAGTACTCGGCGAGGTCACCACCGAGCCGCGGCGGCGCGACGAGCACCGCGTCCGCGCCGGCCTTCACCGCCGCTCGGGTGCGGGCCCTCGCCTGGCCGTGCCACTCCCCCGACGTGCCCGCGAGCAGCGGCACGCCGGGGCAGGCGTCGCGGACCGCGGCGATCAGCGCCGGGCGCTCGTCGTCCGTGAGCGCCGCGGCCTCGCCGGTGCTGCCGTTGACGAGAACGCCGTGGATCCCGGCCGCGACCAGCCGGGCGGCGTGCGCGGCGGTCGCGGCGGGGTCGACGCTCCCGTCGGGGTGGAACAGGGTGATCAGCGCGACCGCGGGCCCGCGCCAGAGCGGCTCCGTCATGCCTCCCACACTAGGCCGGTGTCGCCGGCGGCGGCCTCGATCGCGGGTGCGGTGCCGACCCGCAGCCGCCACGGCAGAGCTTCGCCGTCCCGCTCGGCGCGGACGGTCCCACCGGAGACGGTGACGGTGAACGTGGTCGGCGCGGGGCCGGGGACGGTGACGGTACGGAAGCCGTCGCGCGGCTCGAACACGTGCAGCGTCACGCCGTCGCGGAAGTCGTAGTCGGGCCGGTCCTCCCGGCCCCCCACGGCGATCACCGCACCGGGGCGCACCAGCAGCGGCACGCTGGCGAAGCCGTGCGTCTCCCGCACCCAGCCGGGACCCTCGGCCACCTCGCCGGTCAGGTAGTTCGTCCAGCGTCCCGCGGGCACGTAGTACGTGGTGTCGCCGTCCGCGCTGAACACCGGCGCGACGAGCAGGTCGTCGCCGAGCAGGTACTGCCGGTCCAGGTGGGTCGCCGCCGGGTCGTCCGGGAAGCCGAGCACCATCGGCCGCATCACCGGCAGGCCGTCGGTGTGCGCCCGCACGGCCGCGCCGAACAGGTACGGCATCAGCCGGTGCTTGAGCCGGGTGAAGGCGCGCAGCACGTCGACGGCCTCCTCGTCGAACAGCCACGGCACCCGGTACGTCTGGTTGCCGTGCAGCCGGCTGTGCGAGGAGAGCAGTCCGAACGGGATCCAGCGCTTGAACACGGCCGGGTCGGGCATCCCCTCGAACCCGCCGATGTCGTGGCTCCAGAAGCCGAAACCGGAGGCCGACAGCGACAGCCCGCCGCGCAGGCTCTCGGCCATCGACTCGAACGTGGACGAGTTGTCGCCGCCCCAGTGCACGGGGAACTGCTGGCCGCCGACGGTGGCGGAGCGGGCGTACACGACGGCCTCGCCCTCGCCGCGGTGCTCGCGCAACACGTCGAAGACGGTCTTGTTGTAGATCTGGGTGTAGTAGTTGTGCATCCGCTCCGGGTCGGAGCCGTCGTGCCAGACCAGTTCGGTGGGGATGCGCTCGCCGAAGTCGGACTTGAACGCGTCGACGCCCATCTCGAGCAGCGCCTTGAGCTTGGCGGCGTACCAGGCGGCGGCCTCGGGGTCGGTGAAGTCGACCAGGGCCATGCCGGCCTGCCAGCGGTCCCACTGCCAGACGTCGCCGTCCGGCTTGCGGACCAGGTAGCCCTTCGCCATCCCCTCGGCGAACAGCGAGGAGCGCTGCGCGATGTACGGGTTGATCCACACGCAGGTCCGCAGCCCCCGGTCGGACAGCCGCTTGAGCATGCCCGGTGGGTCGGGGAAGATCCGCGCGTCCCACTCGAAGTCGCACCAGCTGAACTCGCGCATCCAGAACGTGTCGAAGTGGAAGACGCTCAGCGGCAGGTCCCGCTCCGCCATGCCGTCCACGAAGCTGGTGACCGTCTCCTCGTCGTAGCTGGTGGTGAACGAGGTGGTCAGCCACAGCCCGAAGGACCAGGCCGGCGGCAGCGCGGGCCGCCCGGTCAGCGCGGTGTACTTGCGCAGCACGTCGGCCGGGGTGGGGCCGTAGATCACCAGGTACGACAGCGACTGGCCGGCGACGCTGAACTGGGTCCGCGACACCACCTCGGAGCCGACCTCGAACGACACCCGGCCGGGGTGGTCGACGAGCACGCCGTACCCGCGGTTCGTGAGGTAGAACGGCACGTTCTTGTACGCCTGCTCGCTGCTGGTGCCGCCGTCCTCGTTCCAGATGTCGACGCTCTGGCCGTTCTTGACCAGGGGGCCGAAGCGTTCGCCGAGGCCGTACACCGCCTCGCCGACGCCGAGGTCGAGCTGCTCGTGCACGTAGTGCTCGCCGCCGGCGGTGTCGACGACGCCCATGCCCTTCCAGCCGGAGCCGGTGAGCCGCCGGCCCTCGGCGAGGAAGTCGAGTCCCCAGGAGTCGCCGTCGCGGAAGCGGGCGGTCAGGTTCCCGGCCGTGATCGAGGTGTCGTCGACCACCGGCACGTACGCGGGGTCCGCGGCGATCTCGAACTGCGGCAGCCGCGGGCGCTCGCCGAGGAAGTGGGCCAGCGTCACGCGGATGACGTCGGGCGCCGGGGCGGTGCAGGTGACGGTGATGATGGGAGCGTCGAGGGTGTCGCCGCGCCCCTGGACCCGTTTCGCCGTGGCGTACGCGGTCAGCGACGTGGCGGTGGCCGTGGTGTCCTGCAGCTGGGCCGGGTGCAGGACGGTCAGGCCGTCGCGCTTGCGCCAGTAACCGTCGGTGAACTTCATGGCCGTCCTTTACTTGATGGCGCCGGCGGTGATGCCGCGGGTCAGGGTGCGCTGGAAGATCAGGAAGAAGAGCATCGCGGGCAGGATGCCGACCAGGGCCGAGGCGCTGGTGGTGGTGGCGTCCATGAGGCGGTCGCCCTGCAGCACGCCGAGGGCCACCGGCACGGTCTGGTTCTCGTTGGAGACCAGGAAGATCAGCGGCAGGAAGAACTCGTTCCACGTCCAGATGAAGAAGAACGTGAACAGCACGGCGAGCGTCGGGCGGCTGACCGGGACGACGACGCGCCAGAGCGTGCGCCACTTGCCGGCGCCGTCGACCGCGGCGGCGTCGAGCAGCTCGGTGGGGAACTCGGTGTACACCGAGGAGAGCAGGTAGGTGCCGAAGGCGCTTTGGATGACCGTGAAGATGATGACGATCGAGGTCAGGCTGTCGTACAGGTGCAGGTTCTTCGACAGGTAGTAGAGCGGGTACGCCAGCACCTCCTGCGGCAGCACGTTGGCGACCAGGAAGAAGACCAGGAACCAGATCCGGCCCTTCACCCGGCCGATGCCCAGAGCGTACGCGTTGAGCACCGACAGCAGCACCGCGAGCACGGCGACCGCGAGGCTGGTGACGAAGCTGTTGAGCAGCTTGCGGGTGAAGTCCACCCGCACCCAGAAGTCGGCGATGCCCTGGAAGGACAGCCGCTCCGGGAGGGACAGCGGTCCGTTGCTCGCGTAGTCCGCCGGGGTCTTCACCGCGTTGATCGCGACGACGAGCATGGGCGCCACCACGAGCAGGGCCAGCACCAGCAGCACGGCCAGCACGACCCAGCGCGCCGGGCGCCGCCGTTTCAGCGGGCGCAGCGGTTCGGCGCCTTCGGCCCGGTCCTGCCGGGCCGGTGCGCTCAGCACGGTCATCGGGTGCCTCCCCGCTCGGCGCGGTTCTGCAGGCGCAGGAAGACGAACGCGAGCACGATGATGATCACGGTGAGCACCGTCGAGATCGCCGAGCCGTACCCGACCTGGGCGGTCTGGAAGAAGTTCTTGTACGCGAAGTACGACGGCACCAGCGTCGCGTTGCTGGGCCCGCCCCGGGTCAGCACGAAGATCTGCCCGAAGATCTTGAGCGCGGCGATCGTGGTGGTGACCAGCACGACGTAGAACTCGGGCCGGATCAGGTACACGGTGATCCGGCGGAAGCGCTGCCACCACGTGGCGCCGTCGAGGTCGGCGGCCTCGTACAGCTCGGGGTCGATGCGCTGCAGGCCGGACATGAACATGACGACCGGGTAGCCGAGCTGGAACCAGACCATCACGGCCATGACGCTGAGCAGCGCGTACTTCGGGTCGCCGAGCCAGTTGCGGGCCAGCGACCCGAGCCCGGCCGAGTCGAGGATGCGGTTGAGCGCGCCGTAGCTGGGGTGCAGGATCCAGCCCCAGACGATGCCGGTCACCGCGACCGGCAGCACCTGCGGCAGGTAGAACCCCGAGCGGAACACGCTCGCCCACCGGTTGCCGAAGACCTTGGCGACGTAGTCGAACAGCACCGCCGCCAGCAGCAGCCCGACCAGCGTCGGGATCACCGCCATCGCCACGATCAGCAGCAGGATGTGGCCGAACGACGCCCAGAAGTTCGCGTCGTGGATCAGCCGCGTGTAGTTGTCCAGGCCGGTCCACTGCGGCGTGCCGATGCCGGTCCACCGGGTGAAGCTGATGCCGACGGTCATGACCAGCGGCACGACGATGACCGCGAGGGAGGCCAGCACCCCCGGGATCAGGAACAGCCCGTAGCCGGAGCCCCGGCCTCCCCCGCGCCCGCTCATTTGCCGAGATCGGCGAGGTTGTCGTTGTACGGTTTCGCGATCTCGTCGAGCATCTGCTGCGGCGCCTTCGAGCCGTTGATCAGCCCTTGCACCCCGCCGACGAGCACGTCGTAGTAGCCGGGCGCCGGCCAGTCCGGGTAGAACGCCAGGCCGTCGGCCTTCGACACGGTGTCGAAGCCGGCGATCAACTCCTTGTTCTTCGGGTCGGTGATCTGCGCCGGGTCCGCGGCCACCGGCACGCCGCCGTTGTTGCCGAGCAGGTTCTGCACCTCGGGCTTCATGGTGATGTCGATGAAGTCGTACGCGAGGGACTTGGCCTTGCTCTTGGCGGGCACGACCCACAGGTTGCCGCTGGAGCCGGGGTGCAGCGTGTTGCCGGGGAACAGGAACGTGCCCCAGTCGAAGTTCTTGATCTCCTCGGCGAAGCGGCCGTACCACCAGCTGCCGGAGATGAGGATCGGGAACTTGCCCTGCTCGAACGCGACGCCCATGTCCTCGGCCTTGATGCCGGCGGAGTTCTTGGCGATGTAGCCCTTGGACACCCAGTCGGCGAAGGTCTGCGCGCCGTACGTCAGCTCCGGCCCGTGGAAGTCCACCTTGCCCTTGTAGAGCTGGTAGCTGTCCACGAAGGCGCGGTTCGCCTTGGAGAGCGCGAGCTCGTAGAAGATCTGCTGCGCGGGATACTCGGCGCCGCCGACCGACAGCGGGGTGACGCCGGCCTTGACGAACGTGTCCATCGCCGCGGTGAACTGGTCGAACGTGGTCGGTACGGCGAGGTTGTGCTTCTTGAACAGGTCTTTGTTGTAGTAGACCATCACGTACTCGCCGTAGTTCGGCACGCCGTACCAGTTGCCGCTGCCCATGATGCCCTGGGCGTCGTACCGGGCCGTGGTCTGCAGGCTCGGGCTGAGCTGCTTGTCCCAGCCGTGCTTGGTGACCTGCTCGGTGAGGTCGGTCAGCAGGCCCTGCTTGGAGAGCAGGCCGGCGGTGGCGTTGCCCTTGTTGTACTCGAGGATGTCGGGGGCGCTGTCGGAGTTGAGGATCATCCCGGCGTTCTGCTGGATCTGTTCGAAGCCCTTCTGCTCGAACTTCACCTCCACGCCGGGGTGGGCGGCCTTGAACAGCTCGATGGCCTTGTTCCAGGCGACGCCCATCGCGCTGGTGGGGCCCTCGTAGTGCCAGAGGGTCAGGGTCTTGGCGTCGGCGCCCTCGTCGCCGGAGCCGGAGTCGCTGCAGGCGGTCAGGCCGAGGGATGCGAAGAGCAGCAATGCACCCGCGGCGAGGCGGAGTCGTGGTCTTGTCATGTGCCGTTCCCTCCCAGGGGGTGGCGTCCGGAGGCTCCGTCGAAGCGCTTCGACAATCGGGTAGTCGAAGCGCTTCGACGGAGGGCTTGGGAGGGACGCTAGGTTTCCGCTCCCCCGGATGTCAACGGTGTGACGAGAACATTTCTCAGGAGGCAGGCGCCGCGCAGCTGTCCCGCTCGACGATCGTCGGGGGCAGCAGCCGGACGCCCTCGGTGCGCCGCCCGTCGAGCAGGTCCATCGCGATCTCGACGGCGAGCGTGCCGACGTCGTGCGCCGGGATGTCGGCGGAGGTCAGATTCACCGGCATCGACGTCGCCACGTCCCGCGGGCAGACGGCGACGATCGACAGGTCCTCCGGCACCCGCCGCCCCCGGGCCCGCAGCTCCTCGAACAGCGGGACGAGCGCCTCCTCGTTGTGCACCACCAGCGCCGTCACGCCGGGCAGCTCGTCCTCGATCTCGGTCAGGGCCGCCCGGACCCCCGCCGCGCCCGGCTCGCAGGAGTGCGCGACGGTCTCCAGGCCCAGCTCGGCGGACGCGCCGGTGAAGCCGTCCAGGAAGCGCCCGGCGTACGTGGTGCCGCGCTCGTAGACCGCCGGGGAGGGCCCGACCAGCGCGATCCGGCGGTGCCCGTGCCCGGCCAGGTGTGCCAGGCACTCGTGCGCGGTGGCGGCGAAGTCCAGGTCGACGCAGTCGATGCCGGCCGCGTCGTCGGGCAGCCCGATCAGCACCGAGGGCTGCTTGAGCCGGCCCAGCGCCGGGATCCGCACGTCGTCGCGCTCGACGTCCATGACGATCAGGGCGTCGACCATCGTGGCCCCGGCCACCCGCTCGAGCCCGGCCGTGCCCTCGTCCTTGGTCAGCAGCAGCACGTCGTGGTTGTACGTGCGCGCCGCCGTCACCACCGCGGTCACGAACTGCATGATGACCGGCACGCTGACGTCCACCCGCAGCGGCACGACCAGCGCGAGCACGTTGGTGCGGCTGCTGGCCAGGGCCCGCGCGCCGGCGTGCGGGTGGTAGCCCAGCTCGGCGATGGCGGCCTTGACCCGGGCGCTGGTCTCGGCGGAGATGGGCCGGCGGCCGCTGAGCACGTACGACACCGTGCTCATCGACACGCCGGCCGCGCGGGCGACATCACTGATCGTCGGCATCGCCCCTCCCGTGGTCCGGCGCCGTGGTCAGCCGCATCCTAACGACCGGCGACCGGGTGGACCTCCACTCCACCACGCCGAGTGCCCGCGATCACCAGCCGCGCGGGCGCCACGGGCGAGGCCCGGTCGGCGATCACGCTCAGCGCCAGCGTGTTGCGGCCGTGCTCGCGCAGCAGCCCGGCGGGCAGCACGAACTCGGTCTGCGGGCCGATGGCGGCGCCGTACTGCCCGAGGTTCCAGCCGTTGAGGAACAGCGTGACCCGCTGACCGGCCGGCGGCGGGGCACCGAAGCGCAGCGCGACCGAGGTGTCCTGCCGCCGCGGCAGGTCCAGGTCGAACGACGTGCGCAGCCACGTCACGCCCACCGGCACCGACGAGCCGGCCCGGGGCCAGGCGCGGTCCGGGTACGCGGGCAGCGTCCAGCCGTGGCGTTCGCCGTACAGTCCGCCGGTGTTGAGCGGGCCGCGGACCGGGTCGGGCAGGTCCTCGCCGCCGCGCGCGCCCTGGATCCGCCAGGTGATCGGCGCGTCGCTGCCGGCCAGCGCGGCGCGGACGAGCCCGCGCGGCTGCCGGAAGCGGTTGTCGTCGGCGGTCCAGTCGTCGTTGTTGCCCATGTTCTGCACGACGACCGACACGACCGCCTGCCGCCCCGGCGTCAACGCCCCGGCCGGTACGGCGAAGCTGCCCGGCCCGGGGTCGGGGTTCTGCGGCGCGTCCGAGTCGGCCTGGGTGCCGCCGGCCGCCGAGCCGAGGTAGCGCCCGTCGAGCCAGACCAGGTAGTTCCCGCGCCGCCCGGTGATCGCGTTGAGGTCGATCGAGGTCTCGGCGCCGCTGGCGGTGAACCGGCCGCGGTACCAGACGCTGCCGCTGTGGAAGCCGTAGTCGTCGGAGGCCAGCCCGGCGTCGGCCACCCGCCAGGCGGAGTCGTCGAAGCCCGGTCTGGCCTCGGGCGCCTCGGCGTGGCTGCGCCACCCGGTGAGTGCGGGCAGCGTGACCGGTTCCGGACCGGGAACGGCGCCGCTCCACGACCCGCTCGCGGTGGCGTGGACAGCCACCGGCACGCCGGTGACGGTCAGCTGCCGGGCCGGGCCGAACACCTCGATCGCGCCGCGGCGGGCGGTGTCGGCGCGCAGAGCGAGCGTGCCGTTCCGGACCTCGGCGGACCGGACCAGGTCAGTGCCGCGGACCAGCACCGGGCCGGCCGCGGTGTCCGCGCGCCAGAACGTGGCGGCGGTAGCGTCCGTGCCGAGCAGGAGCAGCAGCGGCCGGCGTCCGCCGCCGGTGATCAGTACCCGGGCGAGGCCGGAGTGGGTGTAGTCCAGCCGCAGGTCGCCGCCGTCGTAGGACGCGGACACCCGGCCGTCGAGGACGGTGACGTGCGGGCGGGACGGGTAGCGCAGCACGGTGGCGCCTCGCGTCGCGTCGGTGCCGTACAGCACCGCGACGTCCCGGCCGCCGATCGCCTCGTGCGTGAGGATCTCCGACGTGGACCAGGCCAGCCTTTGGCCGCCCAGGTCGTAGCCGGCGACCAGGAGCTTGGCGTCGCGGCCGATGAGGCGTACGGGCACCGCGTACCGGCCGTCGGGCGTGGACCAGTCCAGCGTGGCCGAGTCGTCCGTGGCCGCGGCCCGGTCGGTGTGGCGCAGCAGGACGATCTGCGTACCCGTGCCGGGGTTGACCCGGGCCGCCGTGGACAGCGCCGGGTTGCTGGACGCGGGACCGGCGGCCGCGTCGGTACGGGTCAGCGGCGTCACCGCGCGCAGGAAGTAGTTCTGCCGCTTGAACTCGTCGTACTTCGTGGTCAGCTGACGCGCCTCGGTGATCGCCGCGCCGTAGTCGTACGAGGTGTAGACGTCGTTGGGCTGGCCGAGCCAGCCCCAGTTCGTCCCGCCGTAACCCATGTAGTAGCTGAAGGCCGTCGCACCGCTCGCGATCAGGTTGTTCTTCTGGAAGAACTTCATGTACGCGGGCCCGGTCAGCTCGCGGCACTTGTCGTACCCGGCGTTGTTCACGTCGATCGCGCCGGCCTGGTACTCGGCGGCGAAGCCGGGCGCGTCGGCGCGGATCCGCTCGGTGACACCCTCACCCCACGGCCCCCACACCGAGTCCGCGTCCTGGCACTCGAAGGACTGCGGGTAGTCGTCGACGCCCGGGATCTGCACCGCGCCCGGGCCGGAGCCCCACGTGGACGCCCAGGAGGCCGCGTCGCAGCAGACGTTCGTGGTGATCGGCACGGTGATGCCGTCGGCGCGGGCTTTGTCCTGCAGGTCCTGCATGTACCGGGCGTCGGTGTCGGCCTGGTACTCGTTCTCGACGTTGTAGAGCAGCACGCGTCCGCCCCGGGTCACCTGGTGCCGGGCGATGATCGGGTTGATCCGGTCCAGCCACTCCCGGTACCCGGCGGTGTACCCGGGATCGCTGCTGCGGGCCCGGCCCGGCACCCGCTTGAGCCAGGCCGGGAAGCCGCCGCCGGTGGTCTCCGCGTTGATGTACGGCCCCGGCCGCGCCACCACGTACAGGCCCACCTCCTCGGTGAGGCGCAGGAGCCGGTCGACGTCGCGGACGCCGGTGAAGTCGTACACGCCCTGCTTCGGCGAGTGGTACGCCCAGTCGAAGTAGAGCGACACGGCGTTGAACCCGGCCGCCTTGTACTTCTCGAGGATGTCGCGCCACAGGCCGGGGCTGGGCAGCCGGAAGTAGTGGAACTCGGCGCTGCGCAGCAGCACCCGCTCGCCGCCGATCATCAGGGCGTACTTGTCATAGGTGACCTGGGGCTCAGCGGCCTGTGCGGGCACGCCGAGCCCGGTCACCGCGAGCGCTGCCAGCAGCAGCGCCGCGAGAAGCCGTCGCATGTCAGCCGATCCTGAACTCGGAGATCCGGACGCCCTCGCCGACGACGAGGTAGACGTCGGTCCTTGCGGCGATGCGGGGCAGCTGCGCGGTCGTGGTGGCGTACGTGTACCGGCTGCCCGTGCTCGCGACGGTCGCCGTGCCGAGCAGCCGTCCAGTGGGTGAGCCCTGCCGGATCTGGATCGTCGCGGTGCCGGCGGACTCCTTGGCGATCCGCGCGGTGAAGGTGCGGCCGATCCGCGCGTCCTCGTAGGAGGTCCACTGGCCGGCCGCGGTGGCGCCGACCGCCGTGCCGCGGGCCTTGGACTCGTCGACCAGCCGGACGCCGGCGTAGTCGTCGAACGCCTCCGCCCGGGTGGTGCGGGTCAGGTCGCGGGCGGGGATCGTCTCGCCGTGCACCCGCAGGGCGCCGCGCAGCCGGATGTCGGCCGAGGACGAGCCCACCAGCACGTCGTGGGTCGCGCTCTCGAGCACCCACCGGCCCCGGGTCACGTCCCAATGCGCCAAGTCGGAGATTCCGAAGGCGAGTGTCACCGTACGGGTCTGCGCCGGCGCGAGGCTGACCCGCTGGAACGCGCGCAGCTGCTTGACCGGTGTCTTGTCGCGCGAGGTGCGCTGGTGCGTGTACAGCTGCACCACCTCGTCACCGGCGCGGCGGCCCGTGTTGGTGACGTCGACGGTGACCGTGGAGCCGTGCACCCGCAGGTTCGCGTACCGGAAGGACGTGTACGACAGGCCGTGGCCGAACGCGTACAGCGGCTTCTCGCGGGTGTAGAGGTAGGTCTGGTTCGTCGAGATGATGTCGTACTGGTTGAGGTCCGCCGGCAACTGGTCGTCGGAGCGGTACCAGGTCTGGGTGAGGCGCCCGGCCGGGTTGGCGGAGCCGAACAGCACGTCCGCGACCGCGTGCCCGGTCTCCGCGCCGGCGTGGGTGGTCCAGACGATCGCGGGCACGTGCTCCTGCTCCCAAGTGATCGTGTCCGGGTAGCTGGTCTGCAGCACGACGACCGTGCGCGGGTTCGCCTTCAGGACCGCCTCGACCAGCTCGTGCTGGCCCTCGGCGAGCGCCATGGTGGTGCGGTCGTGCGCCTCGCGGCCGTTGATGAACGGCATGCTGCCGACCACGACGACCGCGGCGTCCTTGCCCTCGACCGCGGCCACGGCCTGGTCGACGCCGCTGCTGAGGACCTCCTTGGTGAAGTGCGCGGCGCCCGCGGCGGTGGCCGAGCCCAGCGCGAGCCTGCCGTCCGCGCCGACGGTCACGTACGTGTTGGCGCCGAACCAGCTCTCCTGCGTCTCGTAACCCGCGTAGTGCAGCACGTAGGTGCCGTCCGGCTGCTTCTCCAGCTTGAACTGCTGCTGGACGTACCAGCCGTTGGGCTGGTCGTCGCGGGTCACGAACGGTCCCCAGTTGTAGCCGAGGTACTTGCCGGTGCCCACGTTGCGCAGCGTCTGCACGCCCTGGCCCCAGTCCACCGCGTCGAACTGGGCGTTCGTACCGGCGCTCGCACCGGTCGCGGTGACCGGCGTGGTGTCGGTGGTGCCGTTCGACGTCACGTAGCGGCCGGTGGCCACGTCCTTGAGCGCGATGCGGTCGGCCGCCTCGCTGGTGGTGACGGCGGCGGAGCGCTCCCGGATGCCGTCGGCGGCGGTGACCC
The DNA here is from genome assembly GCF_040677315.1 of Actinoplanes sp. NPDC049316. Taxonomy (NCBI): domain Bacteria; kingdom Bacillati; phylum Actinomycetota; class Actinomycetes; order Micromonosporales; family Micromonosporaceae; genus Actinoplanes; species Actinoplanes sp. NPDC049316. The sequence continues at coordinate 188,284 of NZ_JBFAQM010000010.1, forward strand.
GGTACGGCAGGTTGGCGCCGTACCAGTCGCTGTAGAGGGTGTCGGCGAGCGGGCCGACCACCGCGACCTTCTTGCCGGTCGGCAGCGGCAACGCCTGCCGGTCGTTCTTGAGCAGGACCATCGCCTTCGCGGCGGTCTCCCGGGCCAGCCGCTGGTGCGCCGGCGCGTTGATGACGTCCGCGCCGATCCTCGCGTACGGGCCGCCGTCGGGGTCGAACTCGCCGAGGCGGAAGCGGATGCTCAGCGCGTGCCCGGCGGCCTCGTCGATGTCGTGCTCGGTGAGCAGTCCCTGGGCCAGCGCTGTCTTGATCGCGTCGACCGTGGGCTGCCCGTTCGCGTTGTCCACGGTGAAGCTGTCGTTGCCGGCCTTGACGACGGCGGCGTTCGCCTCGGGCTGGGTGGCGAAGTACTGCTGCGAGCCGGTCAGGTTGTACGGGGCGTACGCGTCGCTGACGTTGAACAGCGGCTGGTCGCTCCACCGGCGCAGCAGCCCGCCGAGGTCCGGGTCCACCGTGGCGGGCCGGCCGTTGACCAGGTTGTACGAGCTCATCACGCCGGTGGCGGCGCCGGCCTGCAGGGCGGGCTTGAACGCGGCGCGGTCGTACTCGTTGAGCACCCGCTGCGGCACGTTCGAGGAGGTGACGTCGCGCCCGGCCTCGTTGTTGTACGCCAGGTAGTGCTTGAGCGTCGGCGCGGTCTTGAGGTAGCGCGGGTCGTCGCCGGTCAGGCCCTTGCCGTACGCGGTGGAGATCGCCCCGGTCAGCAGCGGGTCCTCGGAGTAGCCCTCCTCGTTGCGTCCCCATCGCGGGTCGCGCAGCGGGTTGACCACGGGCGCCCACAGGTTCAGCCCCCACACCCGGTCGTTCTGCGCGTGGTAGCCGCGCGCCTCGTCGCCCACGACCGAGCCCACCCGCCGCAGCAGCGCGGGGTCCCAGGTGCTGGCGAGCCCGACGGGCTGCGGGAAGGACGTGCCGCTCGCGGTGACCACGGCGCCGTCGTTGTCGGCGTCGTTGGACCAGGCGACGCCGTGCAGCGCCTCGGTCCCGGCCTTGAAGAGCTTGATGCCGAGCCGCGGGATCGCCGGCTGGTACTGGTGCAGCAGGGAGATCTTCTCGTCGAGCGTGAGCCGGCCGACGAGGTCGTCGACGCGCCGCTCGAGGCTCAGCCGCGGGTTCTGGAAGGGGTACGCGGGCGCGGCCAGCGCGGCGCCGGGCAGCCCGGGCAGGGCCAGCACGGCGAGGGCGAGCGCGGCGACGCCACGGCGGACGAAGGCCTTTCGCATGGCACGGTCCTTTGCGTCGAGGACACGCTGAATCGCCTTTCCGGCACCGATACCAGAAAGGTTGCGTCCAGATGGAAACCGCTGGTCAGCGGTGGTTAAACAATCAGTCGAAGCGCTTCGACGAGACGGTTGTCGGTAACAACGGCGAAATACAGTGGATGGTTGCCAACCATAGATGTCACACGATGCGAAGGCAACAGCCGCGCGGCGGTCTCACCAGTCGAACTCGGCGCCCCGGGTCGTGCCGCCGGGCAGCAGCGACCGCCCGGTGTAGCGCCACGTCTCCACCACGACGTACCGGCCGCCGCGCGGCGCCTCGAGGTCGACCGGACCGCACGTGTGTTCCAGCGCGGAGTCGGTGAACATCAGGGCCGCGCAGGTGTGCGGTCCGGCGACGACCTCGTCGGTGCGCGCGTCCTGGACGGTCAGAGTCACGTCGGCCTGCACCCCGGGCGTCGCCTCGATCCGGCCCTTGACCCGCACCTTGCCGCCCAGCGCCTGGCAGGGCTGGGCGAGGACGGGATGCCCGATGTCCCAGGTGAACGCCGCACCGCACTCGTACGGGCCGAACCGCACCTCGGCCTCGGCGCCGGCCGCGCCGCCCGGCAGCCGTACGGCCGCCGACACCCGCGCCGCCGGGTCGCCGGACTCCTGCTGAGACGGTGCCGGCGACGGTGCGGCCGCGGCCGCTTCGCCGGGGGTGGCCGCGCCCGGCACCCCGAGCGCCGCCCTGGACCGCGGCGCGCGAGGCGCGCTGCCGGCGCCGGTGACCGGCAGCCCGGGCAGCACCGCCGCCGTGGCGGCCGTGTCACGGTCCTGCAGCCAGGCCCGGAAGCCGGTGACGCCGGACGCGGTCAGCGCACCGCCGACCAGCGCCACGAGCGCCGCCCGGCGTCCCCACGCCCAGCTGCCCGGCCGGTTCGGCGGCCGCCGCTTCGGCCGCTGCTGCCGCGCGGGAGCGGCAGGAACCGCGCGTACCTGCGATTTCGGCTCCGGCGGCGCCTCCGCGGGCGGGGCGGTCATCGCGGGCACCCCACGCAGGTCGCCGCAGAGGCCGCCGAGCGTCCGCTCCAGCTCATCGGCGGCCGGGCGCCGCGCCGGGTCCTTGTCCAGGCAGGCCGAGACGACCGTCCACACCGGATCCGGCATCCCGTCCGGGCGCTGCGGCGCCTCGTCCAGGTGCCCGCGCAGCACGGCGAACGGCTCACCCGTGTACGGGGTCCGCCCGGTCACCAGCTCGTGCAGGACGACACCGAGCGCGTACACGTCCGCGGCCGGGGTGGCATCGCGGCCGCTGATCACCTCGGGGGCCATGTAGTACGGCGTCCCGATGACCGCGTGCGGGGTCGTCACCCCGGGTGTGTCCAGGATCCGCGCGATGCCGAAGTCGGTCAGCTTGACGTCCGGCCGCTCCTCGTCGCCGTGCAGCAGGATGTTGTCCGGTTTGACGTCGCGGTGCACGACACCCAGCGCGTGCGCCTGCCCGAGCGCGGCGCACACCTGCGCGAGCAGCCGGGCCGCCTCGGCGGGTTCCAGCGTGCCGGCGGAGCGGAGCCGCTGCCGCAGGCTTCCGCCGCCGACGAAGTCCATCGCCAGCCCGAGGGACTCCCCCACGCTGAACAGGTCCCGGACGCCCACGATCCGCTCGTGCCGCAGCATCTTCAGGATCGAGCGTTCCTGCACGAACCGCGTGACCAGCTTGGGCTGGCGCAGCAGGCCCTCGTGCAGCAGCTTCACCGCCACCTGGTCGCCGGAGGTGCTCTCCAGCCCGCGCCACACGACGCCGGTGGCGCCCTGCCCCACGGGGCAGATGAGCACGTACGAGCTGCCCACGCACCGTCCGCTGAGATCCATCGTCGCGACGTCGCCGTTCAAACCGGGTGGTGTCCTTCCACGTCTCCTCGTCGGGGCGCGGACGATGGTGGCCGTCGATGCGGGTGCCCGGCAATGGGCGTACGCCCGATCTGTCATGAAGCGCGAGCATCCCGCCCGGCCCGTCACCGGCGGTCCGCCGCCTCGTTGGGCAGGGATGATCCCGGGCCGCCGATGTGGCGTTCGTCGCTTGTCCCGGCTCCCGCGGCGAGCAGGACTACGATCCGAATCAGCAGCAAACGTTCAGCGTGCTCCGGGGTCGGTGAAAGTCCGAACCGGCGGTGACAGTCCGCGACCCGACCGCAGCCGGCGGCCGGTTGACCCGGTGGAATTCCGGGACCGACGGTGAAAGTCCGGATGGGAGGCAGCACGCGGACGCCCGGACCACCCGCGTGCGCGGTCGCCCCCCCGGCGTGCACCTTCGCTGACCTGTGGAGGTGGGCCCCGATGCACTGGCTCGACACCCTGCTCACCGCGTTCTACGACGCCAAATGGCAGGTCACGGACACGCAGGCGATCTACTGGCGCGAGATCGTCGGCAACGCGTTCGGCCTGGGCTCGGCGCTGTTCGGCCTGCGCCGCAGCGCCTGGGCGTGGCCCGTCGGCATCGTCGGCAACGTGCTGCTGTTCACCGTCTTCCTCGGCCAGGCGCTCGGCAACGACCAGGGCACCCCGCTCTACGGCCAGGCGTCCCGCCAGGTCTTCTTCATCGCCACGAGCGTCTACGGCTGGTGGCGCTGGCGGCAGAACAGGCACACCGCGGGCGGCGCGGCGGTGACACCCCGCTGGGCGACCGGGGCGCAGCGCGCCGTCTTCATCCCGCTCGCGCTCGCCGCGGTGGTCCTGTGCTTCTACGTCTTCCGCGCGGTCGGGGCGGGCTTCCCGGTCCCTTGGTGGTACTACCTCGCGGACTCCTGGATCTTCGTCGGCTCGATCCTGGCCACGTACGCGATGGCCCGCGGCTGGGTCGACTTCTGGCTCTGCTGGCTCGCGGTGGACCTGGTGGGCGTCCCGGAGCTCCTGCACTTCCGCTACTACCCCTCCGCGATCCTGTACGCGGTGTACGCGGGCTTCGTGGTCTGGGGCTTCGTGGTCTGGCTGCGCATCTCCCGCAAGGAGCAGCCGCAACGCGTCGACTCGCCCACCATGGAAACGGTCGCGTGAGGCCGGCGGGCGTGCGGTAGGGGCGGCGGTCACGCCCTCGACGATGTGATGCTGGTGCTGATCGGCGTGGGCCCCGACGGGCAGGTGCACTGGGCGCAGCGCCTTCCCGCGTAGGGGCAGGGCGGGCGGTCCGCCGGGTACGTTGGCGGGACCATGGGCGTGCTCCGAACCGTCGTCGCCGCGCAGGCTCGCCTGCGGTGGGCCGTCGTGCTGGCCGCCGTCGCCGTGCTGTGCAGCATCCCCGCGCTGGCCGGGCTGAGACCGGTCCGGGCCGCCGCCGTCGATCTCGCGACGCTGCGCGAGCGGATCGCCGCCTCCGGGCGGCAGGCCCATGAGGGGTACGCGCTCAGCAGCGGCCTGCTCCCCCTGCCCGCCCTGCCGGACCTCGAGCAGGTGACGTCGCTGGTCACCGGCACCACCGAGCTGCGCACCTGGTACGCCGCCCCGGACCGCTGGCGGGTGGACGTGATCGACGAGGCCGCGGAACGGGACCTCTACCAGACCCCCGAGGCGCAGTACGCCTGGGACTACGGGCAGAACCAGCTGACCCGGATCGTCGGCGCCCAGCCGGTGCGGCTGCCCCGCGGCGCCGACGTCACGCCGCCCGCGCTCGGGACCCGGCTGCTCGGCCTGGCCGCCGGGGACCGGTTCACGCCGCTGCCCGCGCGGCGGGTCGCCGGGATCGCCGCGGCCGGGCTGCGGATCGTGCCGGCGGCCGTGGACACGACCGTGGCGCACGTGGACCTGTGGGCGGATCCGGGCACCGGGCTGCCGCTGCAGGTGGAGGTCACGGCCCGCGGCGGCAGCAGGCCGGTGTTCGTCACCCGCTTCCTCGAGGTGCGCCTGGGCGCCCCGGACCCGGCGGTCCTGGCTCCCCCGGCGCCCGTGGAGGGCATGGGTTTCACCGTGACCGACACCTCGGACATCCTCGGCGCGATCGACCGGCTGGGCGGCGGTGGGCTGCCGGATCGGCTGGCCGGGTCGCCGCGCCGGGCCACCCCCGTCGCCGCCGCCGGGGCGTACGGCGCCGGGCTCGCGCAGTTCGCGGTCGTGGCGCTGCCCGGCCGGCTCGGCTACCGCACGTACGGGCGGCTGCGGACGTACGGGCAGGCCGTGACCGTCCCGTCGGGCGAGGCCACCGTCCTGTCCACCGGCCTGCTCACCGTGCTGGCCGTCCGCGCCGACCGGACCTATCTCGTCGCCGGGCTCGTCCAGCCCGCGCTGCTGCGGCGGGTCGCCACCGAGCTCGCCGGAGGGCCGGCATGATCGTCACCCGCGACCTGACCAAACGGTACGGGCGCCTCACCGCGGTCGACGGCGTGCACCTCGACGTGCGCGAGGGCGACCGGTACGGGCTGCTCGGCCCGAACGGCTCCGGCAAGACCACGCTCGTGCGGATGCTGCTCGGGCTGGTGTTCGCGACCCGCGGCGAGATCGAGGTGCTGGGCCGGCCGGTGCCGCGCCGGGTCGGCGAGGTGTTGCCGCAGATCGGGGCCATGGTGGAGGGGCCGGGCGCGTACCCGCACCTGTCCGGGCGGGCCAACCTGCGGCTGTTCGACGCGGCCGGGCCGGGCGGGAGCCGCCGGGACCGCCGCCGCCGGGTCGACGAGGTCCTCGAGCGGGTGGGCCTGGCCGGGGTGGACCGGCGGCCCGTGCGGGCGTACTCGCTGGGCATGCGCCAGCGGCTGGGCCTGGCCTCGGCGCTGCTGCGCCGCCCGCGGCTGCTGGTGCTGGACGAGCCCACCAACGGTCTCGACCCGCGGGGCATCCGCGAGGTCCGCGACCTGCTCACCGAGCTCAACGCGAACGGCACCACCGTGCTGCTCTCCAGCCACCTGCTCGCCGAGATCGACGCGTTCTGCACCCGCGTCGGCGTGATGGACCGGGGCCGGCTGGTGCTCCAGGAGGACCTGGCCACGCTGCGCCGCCCGACCGGGCGGGTGGTCGTGGGCAGCCCGGAGCCCGAGCGCGTGGTGGCGCTGCTCGACGGCCGGGTCGAGGGCCGCGACGGGCACACGCTGACCGTGCGGCACGCCGATCCCGCCGCGCTCAACGCCGAGCTCGTCGCCGCCGGGATACCGGTCACCGAGTTCGCGCCCGAGCGGCGCTCGCTCGAACAGGTGGTCCTGGACATGACGACGACCAGCGCCGACCGGGTGGAGGCGGCATGATCGCGGTCGAGCTCGCGAAGCTGTTCCGCCGGCCGCGCACGTACGTGATCACGGGCCTGCTCTGCGCCCTGCCGCTGATCGTCGCGATCTTCCTCGCGACCACCCGGGTGCCGCCGCCGCCCGGGCAGGGCGGCGCGTTCCTGTCCGCCGTGCTGAGCAACGGCGCCCTGTACCCGGCCGCGGCGATGGCGCTGGTCATGCCGGTGTTCCTGCCGGTGTCGGTGGCGGTGCTGGCCGGCGACGCGGTGGCCGGCGAGGCGACCACGGGCACCCTGCGCTACCTGCTGATCCGCCCGGTCGGCCGGACCCGGCTGCTGGCCGCCAAGCTGATCGCGCTGATCGTGTTCGTGCTGTTCGCGATCGTGGCGGTGCTGCTCACGTCGTATGTGACCGGCCTGGCGTTGTTCGGGTCGCAGCCGTCGGCCGGGGTGGCGCTGCCCGCCGACGTCACCTCGCTGTCCGGGGTCACGATCACCCCGGCCGGGCTGGCGCTGCGGATGCTGGGCACGGTCGCGTACATCGTCATCAGCATGCTCAGCGTGGCCGCGATCGCCCTGTTCCTGTCCACAGTCACCGACTCCGCGCTGGGCGCCGCGATGGGCGCGCTCGCGGTGCTGGTCACCAGCCAGGTGCTGGTCACGCTGGACGCGGCCGCGGCGGTGCGGCCGTACCTGCCGACGCGCTACTGGCTGGCCTGGATCGACTTCTTCCGCGACCCCGTGCTCTGGCGTGACATCGAACGCGGCGCCGGCATCCAGCTGGTCTACCTCGTCGTGCTGCTCGGCATGGCGTGGGCGAACTTCCTCACCCGCGACGTCGTCAACTGACCGGGCAGGCCTGCGGCGCCGCCAGCGGCGCGGTGCCGAGCGCGGCGATCACCAGGGCGGTCACGGCCGGGTCGGTGGGCAGCCCGCTGTGCGAGACCTCCCGCCGCGGGCACACGCTCTGCAGGGGTACGTTGACCGCGCCGTCCAGCCGCGCGGAGTCCGGCGGCTGCACGGTCTCGTCGTTCAGCGTCCAGATCGACAGCCACGGCAGTCCCCGCGGCAGATGCTCATCGCCCAGCTCGTCGAGGAGCGCGCTGCCCGGCGCCAGCTGCCGGCACGCCTGCGGGCACGCGTCCGGCGCCAGCGCGGCACCCACCCCGGCGATCCGCGCGCCGTGCAGCGGCGATCCCAGCGTCACGACCCGCCGCGCCACCTCGGCGCCGCGATGCCGGTCCACCCAGAGCCGGGTCACCACGCCGCCCGCGGAATAGCCGACGACGTCGACGGAGAGCGACCCGGCGGCGAGGGCGGCGCGGACCGCGTCGTCGAGCGTCTGCGCCTGCCTCACCAGGTCGCCGGTGCCGCCGTCGGGCAGCGTCACCACCTGGGCGGTACGCCCGGCCGCGGCGAGCCGGTCGGCCAGCCGGGACAGCGCGCCCTGGCTGCCGCCGTACCCGGGGACCAGCAGGACCGTGCCCGGCGTGGCCTGGTCGGGCCGTACGCCGTCGTCGTCGTCACCGCGCAGCAGCCGCACCCCGGCGACGGCGAGGACCGCCACGACGACCGCGGCGGCCACGAGCAGCACCATCCGGCGGCGAGGCGACACGTACCCATGATGCCCCGGCCGGCCGCCGCGGTCAGACGGTCAGCGCCTTGACGGCCAGGTCGACGTCGGCGCTCCTGGGGGCCATGAGCCACTTTTGACATCCTCTCCGCCGTGAAGGACGGAGATTCCCTCCACGCTGCGCGTGGACCGCGCGGCGTCCGGGTGGGTTACCGCTTCCCTGCGCACCGCCGGCACGAATGCCGGTCTTACGTGCGCTCCACGGTCGTTTCGACTCTCCGCCTGTCCGGCGGCGAGCACGTTGATGGCGGCGTTGACGTCCCGGTCGTGAGCTGCTCCGCAGAGGCAGTCCCACGCTCGGACGTTCAGCGCCATCCTTTCGTTGATACGTCCGCAGTCAGAGCACATCCGGGTGGACGGGAAGAACCGGCCCACCTTCGCGAAGCTGCGCCCGTATCGGGCGGCCTTGTACGCCACCATGGCGATAAAGGTGGCCCAGCCTGCGTCGTGGACGCTCTTGGCGAGCCGGGTCCGGGCGAGACCGACGACGCAGAGGTCCTCGACGTACACCGCTTGGTTGTCGCGGATGATCCGTGTCGAGAGCTTGTGCTGCCAGTCCCGCCGGGTGTCGGCCACCCGGGCGTGCGCCCTGGCGACCTTCACGACCGCCTTCGTGCGGTTCGCGCTGCCGAGCTGCTTACGAGAGACGGCCTTTTGCAGCCGCTTGAGCTTGCGCGCGGCGCGGCGCAAAAACTTCGGCGCGGCGATCTTCGTACCGTCGGACATGACTGCGAAGTGAGTCAAGCCCAGATCGATACCGACCTCGGAGCCGACCGGCGGAAATGCCTCGTGCACGCTGGTCTGCACCACGAACGAGGCGAAGTACCGCCCGGCCGCGTCCTTGATGATAGCCACGGATGACGGGTCCGAGGGCAGGCGCCGGGTCCAGCGGACGGGCAGGTCGCCGATCTTCGGCAGGCGCAGGCGGCCATTGTTGAGGACCTTGAACCTGCTGTTCCTGGTGAACCGGATCGCTTGCCGGTTGTCCTTACGGGACCGGTACCGCGGCGGGGCTACCTTGCTGCCCTTGCGCTTGCCCGAAATTGAGGCGAAGAAGTTGCGGTAGCCGGTGTTCAGGTCTGCGAGGGCCTGTTGCAGAACCACGGCCGAAACCTCGGAAAGCCACTCCCGCTCCGGGGTTGTCTTGGCCTCGGCGATGAGCCGTTTGGAGAGCTCGGCATCCGTGACGTACTTCTCGCCCGCATCTCGGGCCTGCTCGCGCAGGCGCAACCCGTCGTTGAACACCACCCGCGCACATCCGAACGCCCTGGCCAGATCGCTCTGCTGACCGGCAGTCGGGTAGACGCGGAAGTTGTACCGGAGTAGCACGTCCAGCACGGTACATCGGTGTTCAGCCAGCCGGGCTGCGGGCTCCAGAGCTCCTGCGCATCCTTGATCTCCACGAGCCGAGTCTGGCACCGGATGCGGCGGCCGGCAGCAGCCAAAGCCGACCGGCTGGCCTTCGACGGGTAATCGGTGGATCCGCCGGGGCCGCGTTGCTAGCGTCGCCGGCATGTACCTCAGCTGAGACATCGCCCGAAGCACAGACATCGCTTCTCACCGCGGAGCGTCGTCTCCGCACGTGTATGTCACAGCAGAACGAGGTTCATATGAGCAACAGCCACACAGTCCGGCTCGCCGCCCTGTGGTGCCCGTACCGGCACGGGCGGCCCTTCCCGGCGCCGCGGTCCGGCGTCCCGCAGGTCACGGTCCGCCCGTGGAGCGGCCTGGCGCCGCGCCGCAATCTCGGCCGGGGCTCCTATCCGCAGCCGCGCACGGCGCCCGGCCGGCGCCGCCGGCATCGGGGCTTCCCGGGGCAGCCGCCGCTGTCCTGGCGTGTCGCGCGGGGTCAGGTCCGGGCACGGCGGCACCTCGGCCGGCGCGGGCGCTGACGACACGTCCGGGGGTCGCGCGGAAAGGCGGACGAGGGTTGTCAGGTTTTGCGGCCAGTATCGGCGGTATGACGACACAACCCTTGGCCGGCAAGGTCGCGCTGGTCGCCGGGGCGACCCGCGGCGCCGGGCGGCAGATCGCCGTGCAGCTCGGCGCCGCGGGCGCCACCGTGTACGCGACCGGGCGCAGCACCCGCGCCCGGCGGTCCGAGATGGACCGGCCCGAGACGATCGAGGAGACCGCCGAGCTGGTCGGCGCGGCCGGCGGGACGGGCATCGCGTCGGCCGTCGACCATCTGGTGCCCGGGCAGGTCGAAGACCTCGTGGGCCGCATCGACGCCGAGCAGGGCCGGCTCGACGTGCTCGTGAACGACGTGTGGGGCGGCGACCCGCTGACCACGTGGCACAAGCCGGTGTGGGAGCAGCCCCTGGAGCCGGGGTTGCGGCTGCTCCGGCAGGCCGTCGACACGCACGTCATCACCAGCCACTTCGCGCTGCCGCTGCTGATCCGGCGGCCCGGCGGGCTGGTGGTGGAGATCGGGGACGGCACGACCGCGTACAACGAGCGCAACTACCGGTTGTCGGTCTTCTACGACCTGGCGAAGTGGTCGGTGAACCGGCTGGCGTTCGCCTGGTCGCAGGAGGTGGCGGAGCACGGCGCGACCGCTGTGGCGCTGACCCCGGGATGGCTGCGGTCGGAGATGATGCTGGAGCACTTCGGCGTCACCGAGGCGACGTGGCGGGACGCGACGAGCAAGGAGCCGCACTTCGCCATCTCGGAGTCGCCCGCGTACGTCGGCCGGGCCGTCGCCGCGCTGGCCGCCGACCCGGACCGAGCCCGGTGGAACGGCCGGTCGGTGTCCAGCGGCGAGCTGGCTCAGGTGTACGGCTTCACCGACCTCGACGGCAGCCGACCGGACGCGTGGCGGTACCTGGTGGAGGTGCAGGACCCGGGCAGGCCGGCCGACGTGACCGGTTACCGGTAGAGCGCCGCCGTGCGCCGCGCGGCGTCGGCGAGCCGGGCCCGCAGCTCGGGCGGCTCGACGACCTCGGCGTCCGGGCCGAGGCCCAGCATGTAGGTGTAGGCGACGTCGAGCGACTCGACCGGCAGCCGGGTCCGGACCCACCCGTCCGGGTCCGGCTCGCCGGCCGACGCGAGGGCCTCCTGCACGGCGACCGGCTCGGCGACGTGCCGCAGCAGGCGCAGACCGTGCGGGCTGAGCCGGACGGTGACGGTGTCGCGCAGCATCTGCCGGACGAACTCGGTGGCCCGGGCGGCCCAGAACGCGGGCAGGTCGAACGCCGGGTCCCGCTCGAAGGTCTCCCCCGTCGGCTCGGCCGCCGTGACGCGGTCCACCCGGTACGAGCGCAGGTCGGCGCCGACCCGGCCGACTAGGTACCAGACGCCGTTCTTGAGCACGAGCCCGTACGGCTCGACCGTGCGGGTCACCTCGTCGCCGCGCCGGTAGCGCAGGGTGAGGACCTCGTCCTGCCAGGCCGCCCGCGCGAGCCCGGCCAGCAGCGGCGGCGGCGCGGCGTCGGCGAACCAGCCGGGCGCGTCGAGGTGGAAGCGCTGCCCGGCCCGTTCGGAGGCCTCGCGCAGCCCGGGCGGCAGGGCCGCGAGGACCTTGCGGCGTACCGCGCGGACCGGCTCGGCCAGGCCCATGTCGCGGGCGGGGCCGGGCAGGCCGGCCAGGAACAGCGCCTCCGCCTCGGCCTCGCTCAGCCCGGTCAGCCGGGTGCGGTAGCCGCCGACGAGCCGGTAGCCGCCGGAGCGGCCCTGCTCGGCGTACACGGGCACACCGGCGGCGGACAGCTCGAGGACGTCGCGGTAGACGGTGCGCTCCGACACCTCGAGCTCCGCGGCGAGTTCGGCGGCGGTGAGAGTGCCCCGGGCCTGCAGCAACAGCACGAGGTTGATCAGTCGGGCGGCTCGCACAGCCGATTCTGGACCGCCCGGAGGACCGGCACAAGCACGTCAGCGGCGACGCGCGACGACCGAGGACGCGAGCGAGCTCAGCGCCGTACGCGCCTCGGCCGTCAGCGGGGCGTTTTCCAGCGCGGCGGTCGCCGCCGCGGCCCGGCGGTCGATGAGGTCCTCGACGCCGTCGCGGGCGCCGGTCGCCACGATGACGGACCGCAGCTCCTCCGCGCCCGCGTCGTCGAGGCCGGGATTGCCGAACAGGTCGCGGATGCGCGCGCCCTGGGCGCGGTCGGCGCGGTCGCGGGCCATGGCGATCATCACCGTGGGTTTGCCCTCGCGCAGGTCGTCGATGACCGGCTTGCCGGTGACGGCCGGGTCGCCGAAGACGCCGAGGACGTCGTCGCGCAGCTGGAACGCGTCGCCGAGCGGGTCGCCGAAGGCCTGCAGCGCCGCCTGCATGCGGGGTCCGGCCCCGGCGAGGGCCGCGCCGATCTGCAGCGGCCGGGTCACCGTGTAGCGGGCCGCCTTCATCCGGATGACCGTGAGCGCGCCCGCGACCGAGCCGTCGCCCACGCCGGAGACCAGGTCGAGGTACTGCCCGGCGATGACCTCGGTGCGCATCACGGTGAAGAGCCGGTAGCCGCGGTGGACCCACTCGACCGGCAGGCCCGACTCGTGGAACATGTGGTCGGCCCAGGCGGCGCAGAGGTCGCCGCAGAGCAGGGCGGCGCTCTGGCCGTACCGGACGGCCTCGCCGCGCCAGGAGTGGCGGGCGTGCACGTCGGCGAAGTGCCGGTGCACGGTCGGCTGGCCGCGGCGCAGGCTGCTGCCGTCCATGATGTCGTCGTGGATGAGGGCGAACGCGTGGAACAGCTCGAGCGCCGCCGCCGCCACGACGATCGGCTCGCCGTCGGGCTGGCCCGCGCCGCGCCAGCCCCAGTAGCAGAACATCGGGCGCAGCCGCTTGCCGTCGGCGAGCACGAAGCGGCGTACGGCGTCCAGCACCCCGCGTGGCGTGCCGTCCGGCCAGTGCGGCCGCTGCCGGTCCAGGTACGCGATCAGCGCCGACTCGCAGCGCCGGGCGATCCCCGCCGCGTCGGTGCCGGTGGCCGCCTCGACGGTCATGAGGTGAGCCCGGCGAGGCGCAGCAGGAGACCCTTCACCTCGGTGGCGGCGATCCGGTCCCGCGCGGCGGCGGGATCGGAGCAGAGCAGCACGGGCGCGTCGTCGGGGCCGGTGGGCAGCCGGCCGTGCGAGCCGCGGACCGCCCGGGCGCCCGCGTCCAGGCCGACCACGCTCATCGTGTACCGCATGCCGATCTTCTTGCGCAGCAGCGCGAGCGCCGCCCGCCCCTTCGCCGCGGCGGGGCCGGCCGGGTCGAAGAAGAGCTCGGCGGGGTCGTACCCGGGTTTGCGGTGGATCTCGACGAGCCGGGCGAAGTCGGGGGCGGCCGCGTCGTCGAGCCAGTAGTAGTACGTGAACCAGGCGTCCGGGCCGGCGACGAGGACCAGCTCGCCGGCGCGGTCGTGGTCGAGGCCGTACCCGGCCTGCTCGGCGCGGCCCAGCACCTGCTCGACGCCGCTCAGCCCGGAGCACAGCTTGGCGACCAGCGCGACGTCGGCGGGGTCGCGGACGTACACGTGGGCGACCTGGTGGTCGGCGACGGCGAAGGCGCGCGACGTCCACGGGTCGAGGTATTCCATGCCGGCCTGCGTGTAGACGTTGAGCAGCCCCTCGCTGCGCAGCAGACGGTTGACGTGCACCGGGCGGGAGACGTCGGTGATGCCGTACTCGGACAGCGCCACGACCGTCGCGCCGCGGGCCGTCGCGGACGCCAGCAGCGGGCCCAGGGTGACGTCGAGCTCGGCGGCGGCCGCCGCGGCCTGCGCCGACGAGGGGCCGTACCGCTGCAGGTCGTAGTCGAGGTGCGGCACGTAGACGAGGGTCAGGTCGGGATCGTGCGCGGCCATGATCTGCTCGGCCGCCCGGCAGATCCAAGCCGACGAGGTGATCCCCGCGTTCGCGCCCCAGTAGCTGAACAGCGGGAACGTGCCCAGCGTCGCGGTGAGCTCGTCGTGCAGCTCCGGCGGGTACGTGTAGCAGTCCGGGTCCTTGCGCCCGTCGGCGTGGTAGACGGGCCGTGGCGTCACGGTCCAGTCGACGTCGGCGCCCATGGCGTACCACCAGCACACGTTCGCCACGGTGTAGCCGGGAGCGGCGGCACGGGCGGCGTCCCACACCTTCTCGCCGCCGACGAGCCCGTTGTGCTGCCGCCAGAGGAACACCTCGCCGAGGTCGCGGAAGTACCAGCCGTTCCCGACGATGCCGTGCCCCGACGGCATCTCGCCGGTGAGGAACGTGGACTGCGCCGAGCAGGTGACCGCGGGCAGCACGGTGCCCAGCGGCGCGCGGAAACCGGTCTCGGCGAGCCGGGACAGCCGCGGCATGTGCCGCAGCAGCCGGGGCGTGAGACCGACGACGTCGAGGACGACCACGGGGTTCACGGCGACACCTCCTGCGAGGACGACAGGCCCAGGGCGGTCAGCTGGCCGCGGGCGAAGAAGAGTTCCGACGCGATCCCGGACGCCAGTTCCTGCGGACCCGACGGGCGTGAGGCGGCCGGCAGCACGTGCCACGTGTACGTCTCGACGTCGAAGTGGTCGCACTCCGGGCTGTCGCCGGACAACAGTTCACGCAGGGCGCTGACGAGCACCCCGACGGTCGTCTGCAGCGGCGGTACGGGCGGCGCGTGCAGCGGCACGTGGTAGTGGATGCGCCACGGCTGCTCGTCGCCGCCCGGGGTGGCCAGGGCCTCGTCGAGGTCGTCGGTGGACAGCCCGAACGGTCCCCGGGTCTGGTGCAGGAAGCGGGGTTCGACGTACTCGCCGAGCACGGCCGCGTCGCGCCGGGGATCGGTGCTGGCGAGCGCGGCGGAGATCTGGGTCTTGACCACGGGCAGGCCGGCCTCGCGCAGCCGTCCGAGGGCGAGCGCGGGTTCCTCCCAGGCGCAGGCCAGGTGGGCGAGGTCGAGGCAGACGCCGAGCACGGAGGTGTCGGCCTCGCCGAGCAGCGCCACGGCCTCCGTGGTGTTCTCGATGATGCACCCGGGTTCGGGCTCGAACGCGACCCGGATCGGCCGGGGCAGGCGGTGCAGCCCGCGCGCGAGTTCGTCGAGGGCGCGGCGGCAGGCGCTCGCCCGCGCGGCGTCCCACGGCTCGCGCCAGGCCAGCGGCAGGGTCGAGATCGAGCCGCGGGCCGCGTCGGCGGGCAGCAGGTCGCACAGGATCCGGGCCAGGTCCAACGTGTACGCGAGCCGGTGCGGCGTGGTCCAGTCCGGCTGGTAGACGGCGTGCTTCACCACCGGCGCCTGGAACGCCTGGTACGGGAACCCGTTGAGCGTGACCACCTCGAGCCCGCGCGCGTCCAGGGCCCGGCGCAGCCGCTGCCGGTCGGCGACGTCGGAGGCGAGCCCGGCGGCGACCGGGGCGGCCAGCCACAGCCCGAGCCCGAGCACGTCGGCGCCGAGGCGTTCGCGGATCGGGACCGCGTACGTGTCCAGCTGCTCGAGGATCCCTTCGAGGTTCTCCGCCGCGTGCACGTTGGTGCAGTACGACAGGTGCACGGTCTGCCCGCCGGGGTGCCGCAGGCGCATCAGCTGCCTCCCCGGGCGATGGAGCTGCCGGCGTACGTGGCCTCCGGCCGGTCGAGGTCGGAGAGGTCGAGGCGCCCCGACTGGGCGTAGAACGCGACCGGGTTGCGCCACAGCACGAGGTCGACGTCGTCGGCGGTGAACCCGGCCGCGAGCATCGCCCGGCCCGTCTCCACGGTCAGCAGCGGATCCGAGTGGCCCCAGTCGGCGGCCGAGTTCACCAGCATCCGCTCGGTGCCGTACTCCTTGAGGATCTCGACCATCCGCGGCGGCGACATCTTCGTCTCGGGGTAGATGCTGAAGCCCATCCAGCAGCCGGAGTCGCGGACCAGCCCGACGGTGACCTCGTTCAGGTGGTCCACGGCCACCCGGCCGGGGTCGATGCCGCTGGCCGCGACGACGTCGAGGGTGCGCCGGGTGCCGGCGGCCTTGTCGCGGTGCGGGGTGTGCACGAGGGCGGGCAGCTCGTACTCGACGGCCAGCTCCAGCTGCGCGGCGAAGGCCTCGTCCTCGGCCGGGGTCATGGAGTCGTAGCCGATCTCGCCGACCGCGACGACGCCGTCCTTGTCGAGGTAGCGCGGCAGCAGGTCGAGCACGCCCTTGCAGCGCGGGTCGTTGGCCTCCTTGGGGTTGAGCGCCAGCGTCGCGTGGTGCCGGACGCCGAACTGCGCCGCCCGGTACGGCTCCCAGCCCAGCAGCGAGTCGAAGTAGTCGGCGAACGACCCGGGGTTGGTACGGGGCTGGCCGAGCCAGAACGCGGGCTCCACCACCGCCTGCACGCCGTGGGCCGCCATCGCCCGGTAGTCGTCGGTGGTGCGCGAGGTCATGTGGATGTGGGGGTCGAAGACGCGCATCAGTCCTCCTTGCGCAGCAGATGGCGGTTGAGCAGCGCGAGGGCGTCGGCCGGCATGCGGCGCCCGGCGGCGGCGCGCTCGCGGGCGAGGGCGGCGAGCATGGCGGTCAGCTCGGCGTCGGCGCGGTCGTCCAGGCGGTCGACGACGCTCAGCGGGATCCCCATGAACACGCACTTGACGACGCCCTGGCGCCAGGTGGCGGCGTCGAGGTGGGCGGCGTACGGCCCGAGCGCGGCGGCGACCAGCCGGGTGTCGTTGGTACGCAACGCGTCCTCGGCCAGTGGCACGCCCTCGTCCCCCATGGGCAACAGCGGCAGCGCGTGCAGCACCGCGAGCCGCTCGGCGGCGTCGCCATGCCAGTACAGCCGGGCCGTGCGTTCGGCGTCGCCCAGCGCCAGCAGGAGCAGGATCCGGCCGGCGAGGCCCGGGGTCCATCCCGGACGGTCCGGCACCGGTTCCCGGCCGAGCTTGCGCCCGGCGCGGGCGAACAGCGGGCCGATGCTGTCCGGGTCGGCGCGCACCCGGTCCTCCGCCTCGGCCAGCCAGGTGCGGCCCGGCACGGCGGCCACCACGGCCCGCAGTTCGTCGGGTGTCATTCCGCTCCCTCCCCGGAAGCCTCGGCGGCCCGCAGGAACGCGAGCGATTCCCGGGCCACGGTGGGCGCCGCGTGCGAGTGCCGCGGCAGCTCCACGGCGACCAGCCCGCGGTAGCCGCCGTCGACCAGGGCGCGCAGCACGGGCGGGAAGCCGATCTCGCCCCGGCCGAACTCGAGGTGCTCGTGCACGCCCCGGCGCATGTCGTCGATCTGCACGTTGACCAGGTACGGCACGGCCGCGGCCACGGTCTCGGGCACGGGATCCGGCTCGAGGCAGCGCACGTGGCCGATGTCGAGGGTCAGCCCGAAGCCCGCGGGAGCGCCCAGGTCGGCGCGCAGCCGGTGCCAGCCCGCGAGGTCCTCGACGAGCATCCCGGGTTCCGGCTCGAAGCCGACGGGCACCCCGGCGCGGGTGGCGGCCTCGGTGATCTCGGCGCAGCCCTCGACCAGCCGGGACCAGGCGGTGCGTTCGTCGACCTCCGGCGGGCGTACGCCGGCCCAGAACGACACCGCCTCGGCGCCCAGGTCCGCACCGATCGCCACGGCCCGGCGCAGGAAGTCCAGGCGCGTCTTGCGGTCGTCGTGCAGCAGCGTCGGCGCGTGCTTGCGCCACGGGTCGAGCAGGTAGCGGGCGCCGGTCTCGATCACCACGCCGAGGTGGCGGTCGCGCAGCTGGTCGGCGACCGCCGCGACGTGCCGGGCCAGTCCCGGGGCGTACGGGTCGAGGTGGTCGTGGTCGAGGGTGAGCGCGACCCCGCAGTAACCGAGGTCGGCGATGACCGCGATCGCCTCGTGCAGGCGGTGGTTGGCGAAGCCGTTGGTGCCGTAGCCGTACCGCAGCGTGGTCATGTCGGCGACACCTTGCGGGCGAGGAGGCGGGCGAGCGGGGCGGCAGCCGCGACGGCGAGGCCGGTGAGGGTGCGTCCGGCGCGGGCGGTGAGCGCGCCCTGCAGGGCCGGCAGGACGGTGATGCCCGCCCCGACGGCGGCGCGGACGTGCGGCGCGGACGGCTCGGTGAGCAGCTTCGCCTGGGCCCGGCCGTAGCCGGCCGCGTACTGCCCGGCGAGCAGCGTGACCGGCGCGGTGGCCCGGGCGGCGACGGCGCCGGCGATCGCGGCCGTGGTGGCCAGCGTCGCGGCGGGCAGCCGGGCGCCGGGGCTGCCCGCGACCTCGTGCCGGGACAGCTCGGTGACCGTCCACGTGTGCGCGGCGACCGCGGCGGCGGCCGGCAGGGCGCGGGCCGGGTTGCCGGCGCTCGCCCCCAGCAACACGTCGAGGGCGCGGCACGCCGCCATGCCGGCGGGACCGGCCGCCGTGTTCTTCAGCCTGAGGTCGTAGGCCCACACGGCGGCGGCGAGCGGCACGGCGACCGCCATCGCCCGCGCGCCTCCGGCCCGGCCGGCCAGCGCGAGGCCCGCCGCGGTGAGCCCGGCGGCGACGCCGAGCGCGGCCGGGGCGGAGATCCGGCCGGACGGGATCGGCCGTTCGGGGCGTTCCACGGCGTCCAGGTCCCGGTCGGCCCAGTCGTTGGCGGCCATCCCGGCCCAGTACAGGCACACGGAGGCGCCGGCGAGCCCGGCGCTGCGCGCGCCCAGCGTGCCGGCCGCGGCCGCACCGGCCACGACGTCGCCGGGCACCGACAGCGCGGCGGGCGCGCGGACCAGCTCGGCGAGGGTACGCAGCGGCGTCTTCATCGGCCCAGCCCGGCGACGAAGCCGGTGAGGGCCGCCCACTGCTCGGCCAGGGCGGACGGGCCGTCGCCGAGCGGGTCCTTGAAGAAGAAGCCGAGCTGCGGCAGCTGCCCGGCGTGCCCGGCGCGGTGCGCGGCGGCGGTGAGCCGGGCGAGGTCCAGCACGAGCGGCGCGGCCAGCGCCGAGTCGCAGCCGTGCCAGGTGAACTCCATGCGCATGCCGGTCCCGAGGAAACCGGAGAACGTGATGAGGTCCCAGGCGGTCTTGAAGTCACCGATCTCGGCGACGTAGTCGATGCGGCTGGTCCCCTCCGGCTCGTAGCCCAGCGCGTCGCCGAGGACCCGCTGCTTGCTGGCGACCTTGGCGGCGTTGGCAGCGGGGTCGGCGAGGTTGGCGCCGTCGCCGCCGCCGAGCAGGTTCAGCCCGGACCAGCTGGTGACCCGCAGATGGCGCAGCGCGAACATCGGCGCGAGGACGGACTTGACCAGCGTCTCGCCGGTCTTGCCGTCGTTGCCGGCGTACGGCAGGCCCTCCCGGGCGGCCAGCTCGGCCAGCGCGGGCAGGCGGGCGCCGGTCGACGGGGTGAAGTCCACGAAGGAGCAGCCGGCGCGGAAGGCGGCGTACGCGGCGACCGCGCTGGGCGGCAGCACGGTGTCCCCGGTGCGCAGGGCTTCCTCCAGCGCGGCGAGCGACCCGTGGGCGGGGTGCGGCGCGGTGACCGGCTCGGTGGTGGCGACGTTGACCATCACGACGCGTTCGAGGTCGTGCCGGTCCCGGAAATCGCGCAGGTCGGCGCTGATCCGCCCGGCTGTCTCCGCCTGCGTGGCCGCCGCGGGCAGCGGGCGCAGGTCGTTCTCGGCGCGGACCAGCTCGTCGGCGAGCGCCGTCACGAGCCGGCCGGGCAGCACCCCGGCTGCCGCGAGCGACTCGGCCTTCTTCAGCACGGGCAGGGTCACCACGTCGTGGCCGCCGAGCACCAGGTCGGGCCAGCCGGGCAGCACCGGGCTGCGCAGCTCGGGGAGCTCGGTGACGCAGCCGGTCGGCCCGGCCAGCCGGGCCCGCAGGGCCGCCGCTCCCACCAGGGCGGTCACGGCCACGGAGCCGCGTGCGCCCATCAACCAGATTCCGGTACGCATGCAGCATCCCTCCCGTGCGGACAGAGGCGCGCTCAGCGATAACACGATGTATCACCCGTGTTACGTGAAGCGACGCTAACCCAGCGCCCGGGACAAAGGAAACCCTCGATATTGAGAAACTTCTCCGCGTGCCGAAGAAACTTTCCCCGAGACCGTACGAAAGTCCGGCTCAGCGCTTCTTCGCGCCGCCCGCCTTCTTGGGCTTCTTGGGCTTCTTCGGCTCTTTCGGCTTCTTCGGCTTCTTGGCCGGTTCGTGAGCCTGCGGGGGTTTCGCCGGCTTCACCACCGCGGCGGTCCGGATGACCGGGGTGACAGCCCGGACATCTCGCTGAGTCCGCTTCGGCGCCGGCGAGGGGGCCGCCTGTGACGTGCACGAGCTGCGTACGGCGCACTTCGGCGCGACGGGGCCGGCGGCGGAGGTCGCGGGAGCAGCTGCCTCCGCGCGTACCGGAACGGGGCTCTCCGACGGCCACATCGCCGACGCGGCAGCCACCGCGGGCACCACGACGGCCGCGGCCAGCAGAGCCGCCCGGCGGCGGCGCGTCAACGGCGGGCGTACCGCCACCGTGGCGACGTCCTCCCCGGTAGCCGGGCCGGGTGCCGGCAGGAGCGGCGCGAGCCCGGCGGCCGTCCCCAGCACGCGCGCCGCCTCCGCCGCGTCCGGCCGGTCCTCCGGACGCTTGGCCAGGCAGCGCCGGGCGAGGTCGGCCACCTCGGGCGGCAGCCCGTCGATGCGCGGCAGCGGGGCCGGCTCGGTGTACACGTGGGCGCGCACCATCTCGGTCACGGTCGACGCCCGCCACGGCATCCGACCGGCCAGCGCGCGGTGCAGCAGCAGGCCGAGGCCGTACACGTCGCTGGCGGGACGCACCGGGCCGCCGTCGAGCCGCTCCGGCGCGAGGTACGCGGGCGTGCCCAGCACCTCCCCGTCGGTCTCGTCCACGGCACCCGCGGCGGCCGAGATGCCGAAGTCGAGCAGCTTCACCCCGGCGGCCGTCACCATCACGTTGCCGGGCTTGACGTCGCGGTGCACCACCCCGCGCGCATGGGCGGCGGCGAGCGCGGCGGCGACCTGGGCACAGACCAGCACCGCCGTGCGCCAGGGCAGCGCCTCCCGGGCGAGCACGTCCGCCAGCGTCTCGCCCTCGACCAGTTCCATGACGACGTACGGGCCGCCCGACGACTCTCCGTAGTCGTACACCTCGACGATGTTGGGGTGCCGCAGCCCGGCGGCCGCGCGTGCCTCGAGCCGGATCCGGCCGAGCTGGGCAGGGTCCGGCGCGGCCGTCGCGGAGAGCACCTTGACGGCGACGTCGCGGCCGAGCACCTCGTCGTGAGCGCGCCAGACGACCGACATGCCGCCCACGCCGATCCGGTCGCGCAGCTGGTAACGAACATCCACGGCGGGCCCCTTGCCCGCCGGACGGAGATCGAAACCCCGCCGGCACGGGACATCGAGACGTGACGACATGCGGTACGGTGCCGGTCACACAGCGACGTCGCGTCCACGGGGGAACGGATGTACGAGCCGGTGCCGCAAGTCGACATACCCGGGCTGAGCCGGGTGGGCAGCGCCGTCGAGGCCGCCTCGGTCACCTGGGGCAAGGCGCACAGCACCCACGCCGAGCAGCTGCCGCCGGGTGACGCGCTGACCGGCTGGGCGGCCGGCGCCGCCCTCGCCACCGCGAACGACGGCTGGTCGGCGTTCATGACCCGGCTCGAGGACGAGCTGCACGCGTACGCCGCCGGCCTCACCCAGTCGGCGAAGGACTACCAGGCCGCGGACGAGGCGGCGGCCGCCGGCGTGTACCGCGGCGGTGGCGCTCCCCGATGAGCCTCACCCTCAAGCTGCTGTGGGACACCAGCCCGGAGGCGATCGCCACGCGCGCCGCCGCCTGGACCGACATGGCGCAGGACATCGACGACGCCGCCGAGGAGGTCATCCGCGGCAGCCGCGACATCGAGGACGTGTGGCCGTCCGGACCCGCCGCCGAGGCCGCGTGGAAGCGGGCGGCGGAGCTGCGGGCCGAGGTGAGCAACGCGTACCACCCCTGCCGCCGGATCGGGCAGGCGCTGCGCGAGCACGCGGACACCGTACGGGCCCTGCAGGAGCAGCTGCGCGGCATCACCACCTCGGCGGCCCGGGCGGGTCTCGACGTGGACATCGCCACCGGCACGGTCACCGCCCCGCAGCGCATGTACGACGAGACCACCGCCCCGCACACCGTCGCGCAGCAGGTCAGCGCGTACGTCGGGCAGCTGCAGGGGGTGCTCGACCGGGCGGCGGAGTCCGACGAGCGCTGCGCCGGCGTCATCGCGGCCAACCTGCCCGACCCGCGCTCCGGCTTCGGTTCGCTGAGCCTGGGCCCGGTGAGCAAGCAGGACCTCGAGTCGCAGAAGGGCCGCCCGCCGAAGGACGTGCGGGCCTGGTGGGACTCGCTCACCCCGGAGCAGCAGGAACAGGCCGTTCAGGACTACCCGGAGCTGGTCGGGTGGCTCGACGGCGTACCGTCGTCCGACCGCGACGTGGCCAACCGGATCACGCTGGACCGCACCCTGGCCGACCTGAACTCGCGCCACACGTCGGTGACCTCCCGTGAGGACTATCTGAAGGCCATGGCCGAGCAGGGCCGTCTCGCCGAGGTCTACCCCGAGTCGCTGAACCCGGTCGGCAGCTATCTCGCCGAGATGGACCGGCTCGAGAAGCAGCGCAAGGATCTCGACAACCAGCTCAAGGGCCCGGCCGCCATCCACGACCGGCTCGGCGACACCGGCAAGCCGCCGGCGCTGCTGCTCGGCTTCGACCCGGCCGGCGACGGCAGGGCCGTCGTGTCCATCGGCGACCCCGACACCGCGGACAACGTGGTGACGTACGTCCCCGGCACCACCGCGGACCTGCCCGGGTTCGGCACCGACCTCCAGCGGGCCGACGTCATGCGCGCCGACGCCGACATGTACGGCACCGGCGGCAGCACCGCCTCCATCGTGTGGCTCGGCTACGACGCGCCCGACGCGATCCCGAACGCCGTCTCCAAGGACTACGCCCAGGACGGCGCCCCGGCCCTGCGCTCGTTCCAGGAAGGGCTGCGCGCCACCCACGACGGCACGCCGTCGCACAACACGATCATCGGGCACAGCTACGGCAGCACCACCGTCGGGTACGCCGCGAAGGACGGTCACCTGGCCGCCGACGACCTCATCTTCGTCGGCAGCCCCGGCGTCGGCGTGGACTCCGCGAGCGAGCTGCGCTTCGACGGCGACTCGCAGCACGTCTACGCCAGCACCGCCAAGAACGACATCATCTCCGGCGCCGGCCTGGACGACACCATGGTCCACGGCGAGAACCCCGACAACCCCGGCTTCGGCGGCCGGCAGTTCACCAGCGCCGACGGGTCCTTCTGGCATCCGATCGACACCCACTCGCAATACTGGGACCAGGCAAACCCGTCCCGGAAGAACATCGCCCTCGTCGTCACCGGACAGGGAGACAAGGTCAGCTGATGTCGTCCACGCGGCGTACCGTCCTCGCCCTCCTCGCCGCCGGCGCCCTGCTCGCCGGCTGCGACAGCACCCAGGAGTCCACCGTGACCGAAGAGGAAGCCGTCCAGCGGGTCGCCGCGCGCGCCCAGGAGGCGCTGCAGCAGCTGCCGCCCGGGGCGACGCTCAAGCAGACCCTGCACACGCCCGACCTGGCCTGCAACGACCAGGACCGCGACGGCGCGGTGTTCGTGGAGACCACCTACCAGGTCGTCTATCCGCAGGGCTGGCCGGTCGACCAGACCATGGCCACCATCAGCGCGTACTGGGACAGCCACGGCTACAAGGCCGTGCGCGACGACCGCGACGACACCACCCACCCGGAGCTCGTGGTCGAGAAGGAGGACGACGGTTTCCGCATCGGCTACCTGATCAGCCACCGCGACAACGGGACCGAGGACGTCTACCTCCGCAGCAGCTCACCCTGTTTCCAGCCCTGATCATCCCGGGGCAGCGCACCCCGTAGGGTGGGCCCATGAGCGCCGAGGACTCCGCGTGGCACGGGCTCGTCCAGGAGATCCTGGACCGCTCGCACCTGTGGCGTCCGGAGGACCTGGCCGGCGTGGTCGATCGCGCCGCGGGCCGGCTGGGCCTGGCCGCGACCGTCTACGTGATCGACCACGAGCAGCGGTTCCTGCGCCCACTGGACGTGCCCGGCCGGGCGCTGCCGGAGCCGCTGGCCGTGGACGGCACCCCCGGCGGGTCGGCGTTCACCGGCGTGGAGTCGGTCCCGGACGGCGACCGGCTGTGGTCGCCGATGGTCAACGGGACGGACCGCCTCGGCGTCATCGGCTACCGGCTGCCCGGCCCGGCCGGCGCGGAGTCGGTCCGGCGCTGCGAGCTCGTCGCCGGCCTCGTCGGTCATCTGATCACCACCACCCAGCCCCGCGGCGACCGGCTGCGGCTGGCCCAGCGCTCCCGGCCCATGACGCCCGGTGCCGAGCTGCTCTGGCAGCTGCTGCCGCCGCTGACCGTCAGCGTCGGTGACTTCGCCGTGGCGGCCGTCCTCGAACCGGCGTACGACGTCGGCGGGGACGCGTACGACTACGTGGTCGACGACCGCCGCCCGCAGTGCTCGACGCGGCCGGGCGCCGGCTACGGGCCGGCCTGGCAGCCGCGGTGGTCCTGTCGAGCATCCGGGCGAGCCGCCGCTCGGGCGGCGACCTGCTCGCCCAGGCCGAGGCTGCCGACGCCGAGCTGCTGCAGCAGTTCCCGGATGCGCGCTTCGCCACGGCCGTGCTGGCCGAGCTCGATCTCGACACCGGCGTCCTGCGCTACCTCAACGCCGGGCACCCGCCGCCGCTGGTGATGCGCGAGGGCAGGATCGTCGAGACACTCACCGCCGGCCGCCGCATGCCGCTGGGCATACCGGACCCGCAGGCGGCGTACGGCGAGGTGACGCTGCGCCCGGGCGACCGGCTGGTGCTCTACACCGACGGCGTCACCGAGGCCCGCGACGCCGCCGGCGAGCAGTTCGGCACCCGGCGCCTCGCCGAGCTGACCGAACGCCACTCCGCCACCGGCGTGCCGCTGCCGGAGGGACTGCGCCGGCTGGCCCACGCGGTGCTCGGCCACCAGGACGGCCCTGCGGCCGACGACCTGACGCTGCTGCTGGTGGAATGGTCGGCGAGCGCGGCGCAGCGGACCGTGCCGTCGACCTCACGAGAGAACCCAGAGGCGGGATGAGCACGGAGATCCTCAGCGTCACCACGCGCGACACGGCCGGCGGCGCCCGGGTGGTGGCGGCGGCCGGCGAACTGGACCATGACAGCGTCCTCGTGCTGCGCGACGCCGTCGAGGCGGCGTGGACGGACGGCCGCGACCACGTGGTGGTGGACCTGACGCTGGTCACGTTCTGCGACTCGGCGGGGCTGAGCCTCTTCGTCGAGGCGCACCGCCGCGCTCAGGCCCGCAACGGCGCCTTCCACCTGGCGGCGCCGGGAGATGCGGTCCGTCACGTGCTGGAGGCCACCAACCTGGGCCGCTATCTGAGCATCCACCCCAGCCTCGACGACGCGCTGCGGGCCTGAGCAGCTCACACCCGGAAGGCCGCGACCAGGTCGTTGGCCGCCAGCGCGTCGCAGACGGCCTTGACCCGGCCGAGCGACGTGACGATGCGGCGCGCCGCCAGCAGGCCGAGCCGCAGGGCCAGGACGAGGCCGATGACGAGAACGATCAGCGACAGCGTGCGGCTGACGGCGTACGTGTCCCGCGCCGCGTCGGAGTTGCGGTGCGCGTCGGCGGTCTCCGCGGCGTCGAGCTCGGCCAGGTCCGTCCCCATCTCGGTGAGCAGCGGCTCGGCTTATGGTGTCGCGGATCGTCGGCTGGAATCGGCGAGATCCGCCGGCGTCAGGCCGGGGCGGGCGTACCCGGTGCGTAGACCATGACGCCCAGCGAGCCGGTGTCGAGCCGGCCGTCGGCCTGCAGCCGGAAGCGCCACCGGTCCTCGGTCGTCGCGCCGAGCACCACCACCGCCCACGCCGCCTCCCCGCGGACCGCCAGCGCCCGGACCCGGTGCAGGTCGCGGACCGGCGGGGCGGCGCCCAGCAGCAGCACACCCACGCCCGGCGGCTGCGCCTCGGCGGCGGCGATCGCCTCCTCGACGGTCTGCGCCGACGTCACCTGCGCGCCGGGCGCGATGTGGCGGCTCAGGCCGCCGGCGACCACCCGGACCCCGCCCGACCACGGGCTGCTGGTCAGCTCCGTCGCCCAGGCCGCCGCGAGCGCGGCGGTCGCGGCGTCATCGCCCTGCAGCCCGATGACGCCGGGCGCCTGGCCCAGATCGAACAGCTCGCGGGTGCCGTACAGGGAGCCGAGCGTGACCAGGCGCGGGCACGGCGCGGCGGCGTCCGGGTCGACCGGCAGGAACTGCAGGTCCCGCAGCGAGGCCACCCACAGCCGGCCGCCGTCCTGGGCCTGCCAGGGCGCCGGCGCCGGCTCGTGCGGCACGACCAGGCGCAGTTTGAGCCACGCCTCGTCGACCGCCACCCCGTAGATCGCGGGGATGTCCGGGCCCCACGCCGTCGTGAGCACCCGCAGCGCGCGGTCGACGGTCCAGGATGCGGCGGTGTCGAACAGGTGGGCCGGTGGGCCGGTGCGCTGCCGCGGGATGCCCAGGGCGGCCGCCGTGGCCGGTGCGCTGCGGCGGCGGCGCAGGAGCAGCACGAGCAGCACCGCGCCGGCGGCCACGAGCAGCACCCCCAGCGCCAGCGCCACGGCCGGCCAGGACAGCCCGCCGCCCGCCGGGGCGGCCGCCGAGGAGCTGCCGCTGGTGGCCGACGGGGCCACGGCGGACGAGGGGGCGGCGGACGCCTCGGCCACCGGCAGCGGGGAGAACTCGACGCCCGGCCCCTGCGCGTCCGGCGGCAGCTGCAGGATCCAGCCGGGCGAGATCGTGTCGGGCTCGGTGAGCCGTTCCCCGCCGGGCTGCAGGCGGCCCTTGTTGAGCGCGAAGATCTCGTTGTTACGGTCGCCGTCGCCCAGGAACCGCTCGGCGATCTCGTACAGGTACTCGTCCTGGCCGTTGAAGCTGGGGCGCACCCGGTACCACTTCACCGGGTCCGTGGGCTCGGCGAGAACGGCGGGCGCGGGCCGCGGGGCGGCCGCCGCCGGGGCCACCGGCTGCAGCGCCGCGCCGAGCAGGGCGGCGAGCAGCGCCATGAGAACGATTCGCGCGGGCATGGACGGGACCTTACCGGCGTCGATCCCGGCCGTCCCCGCCCCGGCCCCCCGCTGTCGGCGCGAGGCCACCTCGCGTTCAGGAAGCGGACGTGAACGGCCCCTAGCCTTCGGGCGTCATGGACACCACCCCCGAGGTCAGCGTGGTCATCCCGACCCGCAACCGTCCCGAGCTGCTGGCCCGCGCGGTACGCAGTGTGCTGGCACAGACCGCCGCCGCGCTCGAGGTCGTCGTCGTGGCCGACGGTCCCGACGAGACGACGCCGAAGGCCCTGGCGGACATCGGCGACCCCCGGGTGCGCCTGATCGCCCTGCCGGTCAAGGGCGGCGCCCCGAACGCCCGCAACACCGGGATCCGCGATGCCCGCGCGCCGTGGACCGCGCTGCTGGACGACGACGACGAGTGGCTGCCGCACAAGCTCGCCGTCCAGCTGGAGCTGGCCCGCCGGTCGGACCACCGCCGGCCGGTGGTGGCGAGCCGGCTGCTGAACCGTACGCCCCGGGCGGAGTTCGTCATGCCGCGGCGGCTGCCCGCCGAGGGTGAGCACCTCAGCGAGTACTTCACCGTGCGGCGAGGGCTGTTCCACGGCGAGGGCTTCATCCAGACGTCGACGATCCTGGCCCCGACGGAGCTGCTGCGGGCGGTGCCGTTCACGGTCGGCCTGCGCCGCCAGCAGGAGCTGGACTGGACGTTGCGCGCGATCCGGGCCGAGGGCGCCGGGCTGGTGATGGCCGACGAGCCGCTGGTGGTGTGGCACCAGGACGAGGACCGGGACCGGATCAGCCACGAGACGCCCTGGGAGTCGCAGCTGGCGTGGCTGCGGCGCAGCCGGGAGCTGTTCACCCCCCGCGCGTACGCGGCCTTCACGATGAGCGTGCTCAGCTCGATGGCCGCGCCGACGCGCAGCGCCACGGTCTTCCGCGAGCTGCTGCGTGAGGCCCGTACGCACGGCCGCCCCGCCGCCATCGACTACCTGACCCACCTGCAGATCTGGGCGATCCCGCCGCACCTGCGGCACGTGCTGCGCGACAAGGTGCTGGGGCGCCGGTGAGCCGGGTCGTCGTCTGGCGCAGCGCCATGCTGTCCGGCTCCGAGACGTTCGTCCGGGCCCAGGCCCGCGCGCTGACCCGCTGGCAGGCCCGGTTCCTCGGCGCCGTCAAGGTCGGCTCGCCGCTGGCCGAGGAGTCCGACGTCATCGCCTTCCCGCTGGGGTTCCTGCGGCTGCGGCTGACCGGGCGCTCGCCGCGGCTGCGCCGGATCCTGGCCGGGCTGGGGCCCGACCTGGTGCACGCGCACTTCGGCGGGGACGGCTGGCTGGTCAGCGCGGCGGCGGCGGAGCTGGGCGTACCGCTGGTGGTGACCGTGCACGGCCACGACGTGACCCGCCAGCCGCTGGCCCGCGGGCTCAAGGGCGTGCGCTACCGCCGCAACCTGCGGACGGTGTTCCGGCGCGCGGCGCTGATCCTCGCGGTCTCCGAGCCGATCCGGGACGCTGCGATCGCGCACGGCGCCGACCCCGCGAAGGTCCGCGTGCACCACACCGGCGTCCCGGTCCCCGCGGACGCGCCGGAGCGGCCGAAGGAGTGGGACGTCGTCTTCGTCGGCCGCTTCGTCGCCAAGAAGGGACTGGACGACCTGGTCGCGGCGCTCGGCACGCTGTCCGACCTCGCGCCGCGGGTTCTGCTGGCCGGCGACGGTCCCCTGCTGCCGGCGATCCGTTCCCGCGCGGCCGAGCTGGGCGTCGACGCCACCTTCCCGGGCGCGCTCGGTCACGCCGCCGCCGAACGGGCCATGGCGTCGGCGAAGGTGTTCGCCTCGCCGTCGGTGACCGCGCCCGACGGCGACAGCGAAGGCCTGCCCACCACGATCCTGGAGGCCGCGGCGCGCGGCGTGCCGGTCGTGTCGACCCGGCACAGCGGCATCCCCGAGGCCGTCGTGCACGGTGAGACCGGGCTGCTCGGCGCGGAGGGCGACCGGGTGGCGCTGGCGGCGCACCTGCGGCTGCTGCTGACCGACGCCGGGCTGCGCGACCGCCTCGGGCGCCGGGCCCGCGAGCACGTCCGGGAGCGGTTCGACCTGGCCGGGCAGACCCGGCGCCTCGAGGACCTCTACGACGCCGTCATCCGGGGCGCCGCAGCAGCCGGCGGGCCGCGCGTACCCCGCCCACGAACGCCTGCCCCGCCCGAGCGGGACCCGTACCGCTGAGCAGCTCGACCGTGCGCCGGGCCAGGCGCAGGTCGGCCTCGCGAGCGGTCAGCTCGCCCTCCAGGAAGGCGGCCTGCGCACGGGCCTCGGCCAGCTCCCGGGTGAGCCGGTCGCGATCCGCGCGCAGCTCGGCGAAGGGCAACACGCGCCGCTCCGGCTCCTCGCCGACCGCCGGCTCGCGACCCGCCATGCCCGCCAGCGTCCGGGCCAGGTCCGCGACGCCGGTGACACCCGGCCACGGCAGGGCGTGGCCGGCGCGCAACAGCCGGTCCGCCAGGTCGCGCAGGGCCGCGGCGACCTCCCCCGCCGGCGCCAGGGCGGTCGACGTGCCGTCCGGGCCGGTGAGAACCTGGCCGGCCGGGACGCCGGCCGCCGGGCCGTCGAGCCACGCCCGGAGCAGGTCGCGCACGGCGGGCAGGTCACGCCGGGCGGCGGCGCCGGCTATGCGACTGAGCAGGGTACGGGTTCCCGGGGCGAGCGCCGGTGCCGTGGCCGGCGCCACCAGGTCGGCCTCGGCGCGCGCGGCGACGACGATGAAGGCGGGAGCCAGCACGTGGCCCTGCCGCAGGCTCGCCAACGCCGGCGGCACCGGATCGGTGAGCACGTCCGCGTCCTCGTCGAAGGCTCCCGCCACCGCGGCCTCAGCGGCCCCGTCGTCGCGCGTGGTCTCCAGGACGACACGCGGGCGGACGGGATCCGGGTAGAGGGCGTACACCCGCGACGCCCCGCCGAGGGCGCCGGTGAGCGGGCCCGGCCCGGCCGGCCGGGTCTCGTCCCAGGCCGGGGTCCAGTCGGAGTCGGACAGCGGCCCGGGCGGCGCGACGAGCCGGTGCACCCCCAGCGGGTTCTCCAGACCCAGCATCAGGACGCCGCCCGGCGCCAGGACCCCGCGCAGCACGTCGAGCTTCTGCGCCCAGCTCAGCTCGTCGTGCTCGGCGGTACCGAGGCGTTCCAGGCCGTCCAGGGCGATCACGGTGTCGAACGGCCCCTCGGCCGCGAGCTTCGCGACGCTGCCGCAGAGCACGGTGCGGCCGGGCCGGCCGGCGAGCCGCTCCGCGTCGGGGACGCCGCGCACGAGCACGGTCGCACCGGTCAGCCCGGTCAGCAGGGCGGAATCGTGCGGGCCGGCGACGAGCGTACGGCCGCGGGCGGCGGCGAGGAACGGTGCGAGCGCCGCTCCTCGGACGGGCCCCGGGCCGTGGGCGCCGTCGAGGTCCGACCAGACGAGCATCTCGCCGCCGATCAGCCGGTACGTCATCGCGGCTCCCCTCCTCTGTCCCAGCGCAGGACGTGGCGCAGCTCGGCCGCCGGTGCGAGCCGGTCCGCGCCCAGTTCCTCGACCGCGGTCGCGTACGCGACCCCGGCATCCACCTGTTCGCCGTGCAGCTGCGCCCACTGGCGGCGGATCCGGGCCTGGCCGCCGTGCCGGGGGTCCTCGCCGGCCAGGGTCATCGGGTCGCCGTACACGGCGGGTTCGCAGCCGGCGAGGATGCCGTACCAGACGGCGCTGCTGAGCCGGTTGGAGGCGACCCGGCGGTGCCGGCGCAGCTCGGTGAGCTGCCGGTCGAGGAAGCCGGGATCGCCCGGCCGGCGGGCGTCGCCGCGGTAGCCGTGGCACACCACGCGGAACCCGGCACGCTCGTAGCGGCGGTGTACCGCAGGGGTCAGGAATTCCTGCCAGTAGAGGCAGACGGTGACCGGCCCGGGCTCGGTGGCGCGGATCTGCGCGATGAGCCGCGCGTGATCGCCGGTCACGTGCTGGCCCTCCCAGCCGTGGAACGGGTACCAGATCGTGCCCTCGCGCGGGCCCGCGTCCGCGGGCTCCGGGTCCAGCCGCAGCAGGTACGCCCACGGCGCCCCGACGACGTACGTGCCGCGGCGGCCCAGCGACCAGGCCCGGCGCCGGGTGCGCTCGGACCACAGGAACAGCGGCACGCCGGCCACGTACTCGTGATCACCGGCCATCCCGTCGCCGATGTTCCACCCGTGCTGCAGGTATCCGTGCATCCGCGGGGGCGGATCGGCGGCGACGCCGCAGTAGCGCGCCAGGACGTGGGAGTGGCCGTAGTAGTCGTTGGCCCGGTGCACCGGGGGATTCTCGCCGGTCCCGGAGCGCGCCCGCCACGGCTGCGCCGACTGTTCCGCGGAGCGTCGCCTGCACGTCGCCTCCCGGCCCGCCGCGACACACCCCGGCCCCGCCCGGCGTGCTGCCGGCGCGGATGTGACACTCAGCGGGATGCCCGGACACCACACGGCCCTGCCCTGGCGCGAGGCGGTCGCCGTCGCCGCCCGCGCGGCCGCACCGCTGCCACCCGAGATCGTGCCGCTCGCCGGGGCGCCGGGACGCGTCCTCGCCGCGCCCGTCGCCGCCCGGGCCGACCTGCCCGGGACCGACACCGCCGCCATGGACGGGTACGCGGTCGCCGGCCCGGGACCGTGGACGGTGACCGCCCGGTTGCTCGCCGGCGGCGCACCCTGGCCCGGCCACCTCGGCCCCGGTCAGGCCGTCGAGATCATGACCGGCGCGACCGTGCCGGCCGGCGCGGTGGCCGTGGTGCCGTACGAGCACACCACCGCCGCCGCGGACGGCACCGTGACCGGGCCCCTCGGCCCGCGGGCCCACATCCGCCGCGCCGGGGAGGACGCCCGGGCCGGCGATCCGATGCTGCCCGCCGGCCGCCTGGTGACCCCCGCGGTCGCCGGGC
Source organism: Actinoplanes sp. NPDC049316 (assembly GCF_040677315.1). Lineage (NCBI taxonomy): Bacteria > Bacillati > Actinomycetota > Actinomycetes > Micromonosporales > Micromonosporaceae > Actinoplanes > Actinoplanes sp. NPDC049316. The sequence continues at coordinate 220,251 of NZ_JBFAQM010000010.1, forward strand.
TGCTCGCCCAGGCCGGCGCCGACGTCGTCGAGGTCCGGGCACGCCCGCGGGTCCGTCTGCTGGTCACCGGCGACGAGGTGATCGCCGCCGGCGTGCCGGCGCCCGGCCAGGTCCGCGACGTGTTCGGCCCGATGGCCCCCGCCCTGATCACCGCGGCGGGCGGCGTGCTGCACGACCGGCGGCTGCTGTGCGACGACCCCGGCCCGCTCACCGACGCGCTGCTCGCGCCGGACGCCGAGGTCGTGGCGGTCAGCGGCTCCTCGTCGGCGGGCCGCGCCGACCACCTGCGCGCCGTCCTCGACAAGATCGGCGGCCGCCCGCTCGTGGACCAGGTCGCCTGCCGCCCCGGGCATCCGCAGCTGCTGGCGGCCCTGCCGGGCGGGCGCTGGCTCGTCGGCCTGCCGGGCAACCCGTTCGCCGGCCTCGTCGCGGGCGTGACGCTGCTGCAGCCGCTGCTGCGGGGCCTCACCGGGCTCCCGCCGGCCCGCCCGTGGCGGCTCCCGGTCCACGGCGACGTCCGGCCCGCGCCGGGCATCACCCGCCTGGTGCCCGTGACGCTCGACGGGGACCGCGCGGTGGTCGTGCCCGGGTCACGGCCCGCGAGCCTGTCCGGCGCGGGCCTGTCCGACGCCCTCGCCGTTTTGGAGGACGGCTGGACGACGGGCGCGACGGCCGACGTGCTGCCCTGGTAACGGGGCACGACCTGCCGCAACCGGGCCGCGCTGGACACGCCGGCACGACCGGCCGGAAGCCCGTGCCCCCGGCGGTTACGCCGGCACGACCGGCCGGAAGCCCGTGCCCCCCGGCGGTCACGCCGGCACGGCCAGCCGGAAGCCCACGCCGCGGCGGTTCTCGATCCACGCCGGGTCGCCCAGCTTGCGCCGCAGGCTCGCCACGTGGAAGTCCAGCGTCTTGCTCGGCCCCTCGAAGTCCGGGCCCCACACCTCGTCGAGGATGCGGCGCCGGGTCACCACCGCGCCCGGTTCCTCGGCGAGGAGCAGGAGCAGGCCGTGTTCCTTCGGGCTGAGCGGGACCGGGATGCCGTGCACCCGCACCTGCCGGTCCCCGGGGTCGATCGTCATCGGGCCGTACCGGGGTACCGGACCGCCCGTCACCAGCTGCACGCTCATGGGCTCTGGTACGGAACGCACACCCCGCTCGGTTCAGTCGCCGGCGCGCCGCCCGTACGCGAAACGGCGGGGACGATGCCGTCCCCGCCGCCGCGAAGCGCAGGTCAGCCGCGCTGCGCCCAGTCGCCCAGCGACCAGTCGCGCACCTCCGGCATGTCCTCGAGGTGCTCCACCACGTACCGCTCGTGCCGGTCGAGCTGGCTCTGGCACCACGCCTTGAGGTCGGACGCGCCGCGCGGGAGCCGCTTGGCGTTGTTGATCGCGTCCATGACCAGGTGGTAGCGCGACGCCTTGTTGCGTACGGTCATGTCGAACGGGGTCGTGGTCGTGCCCTGCTCGATGAAGCCGCGGACCCGGAACCGGTCGGCGTCCGGGCGGCCGTGCACGAGCTGGTGGATCGCGCCCGGGTAGCCGTGGAACGAGAACACCACGTCCACCGTGTCGGTGAACAGCTCGGTGAACATCGTCTCGCTCATGCCGTGCGGGTGGTCCTTGGGCCGGGGCAGCGTCATCAGGTCCACCACGTTGACCACCCGGACCTTGAACCCGGGCAGCTTCTCCTTGAGGATCTGCGCCGCCGCCACGGTCTCCATGGTCACCACGTCACCGGCGCAGGCCAGCACGATGTCCGGGTCGCTGGTGCCGTCGTCGGTGCCGGCCCAGTCCCAGATGCCCGCGCCGCGCGCGGCGTGCTCCACCGCCTCGTCCATCGTCAGCCACTGCAGCTGCGGCTGCTTGTCGATGACGATGAGGTTGACGTACGACCGCGACCGGAAGCAGTGGTCGGCGACCGAGAGCAGCGTGTTGGCGTCCGGCGGCAGGTAGATGCGGGACACGTCGCCGCGCTGGGTGAGCACGACCTGGATGAGGCCCGGGCCCTGGTGCGAGAAGCCGTTGTGGTCGTTGCGCCACGCCGTGGAGGTGAGCAGGACGTTGAGGCTCGGCACCTTCGCCCGCCACGGCAGGTGCTTGGCCTCCTGCAGCCACTTGCCGTGCTGGACCGTCTGCGAGGCGCTGACCATGGCGAACGCCTCGTACGTGGCGAACATGCCGTGCCGGCCGGTGAGGTTGTAGCCCTCCAGCCAGCCGTGGCAGTTGTGCTCGGAGAGCACCTCCATGACCCGCCCGTCGCGCGAGATCGCGGTGTCCTCGGGCGTGACGTGCTCCATGAAGCCGCGGTCGGAGACCTCGAAGACCGCACCCAGCCGGTTGCTGTTGGTCTCGTCGGGGCAGAACAGCCGGAAGCGGTCGTCGTTGCGCGAGTAGATGTCGCGCATGAACTCGCCCAGCTTGCGGGTCGACTCGGCGCGCAGGGCGGCCGGCTTCGGCACGTCGACCGCGTAGTCGCGGAAGTCGGGCAGGTCCAGGTCGCGGGTGAGCACGCCGCCGTTGGCGTGCGGGCTGGCGCTCATCCGCAGCGCCCCTTCGGGCGCCAGCTCCCGCACGATCGCGGTGGGCGCGCCGTTGTCGTCGAACAGCTCCTCCGGACGGTACGACCGCAGCCAGCGCTCCAGGATCGCCAGGTGCTCCGGGTTGTCCTTGACGCCCGACAGCGGCACCTGGTGCGAGCGCCACGAGCCGGTCACCTTGACCCCGTCCACCTTCTCCGGGCCGGTCCAGCCCTTCGGCGAGCGCAGGATGATCAACGGCCAGCGCGGCCGGGTGCCGTCCCAGTCACCGCCGCGCGCGGACTGCTGGATCGCGCGGATCTCGGCGTACGCGTCGGCGAGGGCCGCGGCGAACCGGTGGTGCATGCCGGGCAGGTCGTCGCCCTCGACCTCGATGACCTCGTACCCGTGGCCGCGCAGCAGCGAGCGCACCTCGTCGCGGTCCTTGCGCGCCAGCACGGTCGGTCCGGCGATCTTGGCGCCGTTGAGGTGCAGGATCGGCAGCACGGCGCCGTCCCGGACCGGGTTGATGAACGAGACGCCCTTCCAGGAGCCCTCGAGCGGGCCGGTCTCGGCCTCGCCGTCACCCACCACCGCGATCGTCAGCAGGTCCGGGTTGTCCATCACAGACCCGAACGCGTGCACGAGCACGTAGCCGAGCTCGCCACCCTCGTGGATGGAGCCGGGCGTCGTCACGGACACGTGGCTGGGGATGCCGCCGGGCGCGGAGAACTGGCGGAACAGGCGCAGCATGCCCGGCTCGTCCTGGGTCACCTCCGGGTACACCTCGCTGTAGGTGCCCTCGAGATATCCGGCGGCCACCAGCGCGGGGCCGCCGTGTCCGGGGCCGGCGAGGTAGATCGCCTGCTGCCCGGTGTGCTTGATGAGTCGCGAGACGTGCGCGTAGATCAGCGAGAGCCCGGGGCTCGTGCCCCAGTGCCCGAGCAGCCGCGGCTTGATGTCCTCGGGCGCGAGCGGGCGGCGCAGCAGCGGGTTCCCCTGCAGGTAGATCTGCCCGATGGTCAGGTAGTTGTTGGCGCGCCACCAGGCGTCGAGGCTTGCCACCTCCGTGTCGTCGAGTCGGCCGAGGCTGGTCAGGTCCTGCGAAACCGTCGTCATGATCGGAATCCTATGGTCGCTCGGAGCCGCCGGTCAGGGACTTAGGTCCTGTAACCGGGGGGCGCTTCGGCAAGCACGTGCCGTACCCACCCTAGGCCCGCATTCGTTCACGTGCCCGGAACACAGCCCGCGTACCGTACCGTTGGTCCTGGTCAGGCGTGTGGCGCGCGAGGGGGCCGACGTGGATCTGCACACGGTCGTGGAGGTCGTCAGCCCGGCCCGGGCCGGTCAGTGGCAGCCCGGGGACGCCTGGCTGGCCGGCGGCACCGCGCTGTTCGGGGAGCCGCGGCCGGGCGTGCGGCGGCTGCTGGACCTCGCCGCCGCCGGGTGGCCGCCGATCACGGTCCGCGGCGACGGCCTGGAGATCGCCGCGACCTGCACGATCGCGGAGCTGGCCGGGTTCGCCGAGGCGCCGCACCTGACGGCGTTCCACGGTCTCGTCACCGGATGCTGCCGCGCCTTCCTGGCCTCCTTCAAGATCTGGAACGTCGCCACCGTCGGCGGCAACCTCTGCGCCGCCCTTCCGGCCGGGCCGATGATCGCGCTGACCGCCGCGCTGGGCGGGGAATGCCTGATCCTGGGCCCTGCCGGGGAACGCCGGGTGCCGGTCACGCGCTTCGTCACCGGTGACGGCACGACCGTGCTGCGACCGGACGAGCTGCTGCGCTCGGTCACCCTGCCGGTGGCCGCGGCGACCGGGCGCACGGCGTACCGTCAGGGCTCGCTGTTCCCGCACGGCCGCTCGGCCGTGCTCCTGGCCGGGCGGCTCGCGCCCGGCGGGCTGGTCCTCACCGTGACCGCCGCGACGGTACGCCCCTACCAGCTGACCTTCGCCGGCATGCCGGACGCGGCGACGCTCGAATCGGCGCTCGCGGCCACCGTCGCGGACGACGCGTGGACGGACGACGTGCACGGCGCTCCCGCGTGGCGGCGGCACCTGACCTTCCGCTACGCCGAGGAGATCCGGCGGGAGCTGCGCCCATGACCGTCGTGATCAATGGTGTGGGGCATGACCGCGCGCCCCGGCCCGGCCAGTGCCTGCGCACCTACCTGCGGGAGGAGGGCTGCTTCGGGGTCAAGAAGGGCTGCGACACCGGCGACTGCGGCGCGTGCACCGTCCACGTCGACGGCAAGCCGGTGCACAGCTGCGTCTACCCGGCGTTCCGCGCGCGGGGAAAGCGGATCACGACGATCGAAGGGCTCGCGCCGCCGGACGGGCTGCACCCGGTGCAGCAGCGGTTCCTCGACGCGCAGGGCTTCCAGTGCGGCTTCTGCACCGCCGGCCTGATCATGACCACGGCGGCGCTGGACGAGAGCCGGCTCGCGGACCTGCCCCGGGCCCTGAAAGGCAACCTGTGCCGGTGCACCGGCTACCGGGCGGTCGGCGACGCGATCCACGGCGTACGGACCGTCGACGACGCCGGCGCCGGCCCGGCGGTGGGGACGAGCCTCGGCGCGCCCGCCGGCCCCGACGTCGTCACGGGAGTGGCCCGCTACACGTTCGACGTGGACATGCCGGGGCTGCTGCACCTCAAGGTGTTGCGGTCGCCGTACGCGCACGCCCGCATCGCCGGCATCGACACCAGCGCGGCGCGGGCCGTACCCGGGGTGCGGGCTGTGCTCACCCACGAGGACGCCCCGGATCGCCACTTCTCCACCGCCCGGCACGAACACCCCACCGAGGACCCGGCCGACACCCGCGTGCTCGACGACGTGGTCCGCTTCGCAGGCCAGCGCGTCGCCGCCGTGGTCGCCGACACCGAAGCCGCGGCGGAGGAGGGCTGCCGCCGCATCCGCGTCGCGTACGAGGTGCTCCCACCCGTCCTCGACCCGGCGGCGGCCATGCGTCCGGGCGCGCCGCTCGTGCACGGCGACAAGGACCCGGTCACGCACCGCATCGCCCGCCCGGACGCCAACATCGCCGGGGAACTGCACGACGAGCTCGGCTCGGTCGCCGCCGGCCTGGCGGAAGCCGACATCGTGTACGAGGAGACGTTCCGCACCCCGCGCGTCCAGCACGCCAGCCTCGAAACCCACGGTGCGCTCGGCTGGCTCGACGACCAGGGCCGGCTCACGGTGCGCTCCAGCACCCAGACGCCGTTCCTCACCCGGCTCGCGCTCGCCGACCTGTACGACCTCCCGCCCGGCCGGGTGCGGGTGCTGACAGGCCGGGTCGGCGGCGGCTTCGGCGGCAAACAGGAGATGCTCACCGAGGACCTGGTAGCGCTCGCCGTCCTGACGACCGGCGAGCCGGTCAAGCACGAATACACCCGCGCCGAGCAGTTCACCTCGGCCACGACCCGGCACCCGTTCACCGTACGCATCACCGCGGGCGCCCGCCGCGACGGCACCCTCACCGCCCTCCAGCTGCACGTGGTCACCGACACCGGCGCGTACGGCAACCACGGCCCCGCGGTGATGTACCACGGCTGCCACGAATCCATCGCGGTCTACCGCTGCCCGAACAAGAAGGTCGACGCGTACGCGGTCTACACCACCACCGTCCCGGCCGGAGCGTTCCGCGGCTACGGCCTGGGCCAGGTCTCGTTCGCGGTCGAATCGGCGCTGGACGAACTGGCCCGGCGCCTCGGCCTGGACCCCGTCCTGCTGCGCGAACGCAACATCGTCCGGCCGGGCGAACCACTGACCGCACCGGGCGACCACGCGGACGATCTGCTGATCGGCAGCTACGGCCTGGACCAGTGCCTCACCGCGATCCGCTCGGCCGCTTCCTCCTCGCCGCCGGCGTCCCCCGTCTCCCACGTGCCAGCCGCCTCCTCCCCCTTGCCTTCTCCCTCCCCGCCTGCCGCGATCACCTCTTCGCCCTCCACTTCCGTGGCCGCCCCCTCCCTGCCTGCCACCCCCTCCGTGCCTGCCACCCCCACGCCTTCGCCCCCCACCTCCGCGGCCGCCCCCTCCCTGCCTGCCACCCCCACGCCTTCGCCCCCCACCTCCGCGGCCGCCCCCTGCCTGCCTGCCACCCCCACGCCTTCGCCCCCCACCTCCGCGGCCGCCCCCTCCCTGCCTGGCATGACCGCCTCTTCGCCCGCCGCCTCTTCGCCCGCCGCCTCTTCGCCCGCTGCTTCTTCGCCCGCAACCTCTTCGCCGGCTGCCTCCTCGGTCGCGGCTTCTTCGGCGGATGGGGACGAGGTGCCGGCCGGGTGGCTGGTGGGCGAGGGCATGGCGATGGCGATGATCGCGGCGGGACCGCCGGGCGGTCACATCGCCGACGCCGCCGTCACGCTCCTGCCCGGCGGCCACTACGAACTCGCCGTCGGCACCGCCGAATTCGGCAACGGCAGCACCACGGTGCACGCCCAGATCGCCGCGGACACCTTGGACACCACCCCGGACCGGATCGTCGTCCGGCAATCCGACACCGACCTGGTGACACACGACACCGGCGCGTTCGGCTCCACGGGCGTCGTCGTCGCGGGCCAGGCCGTCCTGCAGGCTGCCCGGGCATTGCGTACCCGAATCCTCACGCTGACCGGCGCCGTCGCCCTCGGGCCCGGCACCGTCACCCTCCCGGGCGGCACGCACCTCACCCTCGAGGAGATCGCCGCCTCCGCCGACGTCCCGATCCGCGCCGAGGGCCGCTGGGCGGGCACGCCCCGCTCGGTGGCCTTCAACGCCCACTGGTTCCGCGTCGCGGTCGACCCCGGCACGGGCGAACTCCGCATCCTGCGCAGCGTCCACGCCGCGGACGCCGGACGGGTCATGAACCCGCTGCAGTGCCGTGGCCAGATCGAGGGCGGCGTGGCCCAGGCGCTGGGCTCCGCCCTCACGGAGCACATGGTCCTCGACGACGCCGGCCGCGTCGTCACCACGGGCTTCCGGCAATACCACCTGCCGACGTACGCGGACGTGCCACCGACGGAGGTCGTGTTCGCCACGACGGAGGACACGATCGGCCCGCTGGGCGCGAAGTCGATGAGCGAAAGCCCGTACAACCCGGTGGCACCGGCCCTGGCGAACGCTCTGCGCGACGCAACCGGCGTACGTTTCACAGAACTGCCCTTCACCCGCGACCGCATCTGGGCACGGTTGGCGGACGCCGCGGAGGACGGGCGCACCACGCCTCGCTGACCGGCCACGCGCGGCCGCCGGCCGCGCGGAACGCCGGCCGCGCGGAACGCCGGCACGCAGCGCCTCATCGACCGGCGACGCCAGGACGGACACACACGACACCGCACCGACCGGCGACAGCCGACCGAACCCACACGACGCCACATCCACCGGCAACAGCCGACCGAACCCACACGACGCCACATCCACCGGCAACAGCCGACCGAACCCACACGACGCCACATCCACCGGCAACAGCCGACCGAACCCAC